>CASGAK010000032.1 GCA_949299435.1 uncultured bacterium | reverse complement strand
ATATTGCGAAATTCAATTTCTCATGCTAAAATAAAATAGGAAATATCAAATGGAGGAGTATATGAAAAGAGTTTCAGCATTTACACTTGCAGAGGTGCTTATTACATTAGGTATTTTAGGTGTTGTAATGGCATTGACACTGCCAACTTTGATGGGTGAATATCGTAAAAAAACAATCGAGGCTAGGTTAAAGAAGTTCTATTCTGCTTCAAACCAAGCTATACAACAGTCAGAAATCAAAAACGGTCCTAAAGAATACTGGGAAGTCTGCAACAACATATTTATTGCCAAAACGATTTCTTGCGAAGATTGGTATAATCTTTATTTGAAAGATTACCTAAAAACAATAAGGGTAGAACATTTCAAAGATGAAAATTACGAAAATACAGCTGCCTACTTTGAAAATGGCAGTCTTATGGTAATAAAATCAGGTTATGATATTTATTTCTATCCATTTGCAAAAGACTTTGACAAAGAGAAATTTTTCAAACAAAATGAAGATGATTCCTCTTCAAGACCTGACTCCGGCACCAAATTTTTTGCATTTTCATTTCAAGCAAATGTACAAAATCAAAATAAATATAATACAATATATAAAAACAAAGGTATTGAACCTTATAGAACAGTGTACTGTATAGATGGGGTCTGCAATACTTTAACTCATGAAGAACTACTTAACCATACAAGATATGGCTGTAATAAAGATTCACCGTTTAAATCATACTGCACTGCTCTAATACAGGAAAACAACTGGGAAATTCCTAATGACTACCCATTTAAATTTTAACTTATTAAAGGAGAAAATATAAAATCAGAGATTTTTAATAATTTCATCAGCGAACTCTTTAGTGCCGAGATTTCCACCTAAATCAGTTGTCATCTTGCCGCTTTCAAGAGTTTTGAACAGAGCTTTTTCTATTTTTTCAGCATACGAAAATTCATTAATATATCTAAGCATTTCAATGGCTGATAGTAAAAGAGCTGTCGGATTTGCTTTATTTTGTCCTTTAATATCAGGAGCAGAACCGTGCACAGGCTCAAACACAGCACAATCAAGTCCGATATTTGCCCCTTGAGCTACCCCAAGTCCCCCGATAAGACCGGCACAAAGGTCTGAGACAATATCTCCATATAAATTCGGTAACACCAACACGTCGAACTGATTAGGATTTTGAACTAATTGCATACAAAGATTGTCTACAAGTATTTCTCTTTGCTTAATTTGAGGATAAGATTTTGCAACCTCTCTATAAGTATTTAAAAATAACCCGTCAGAAAGTTTCATAATATTAGCTTTTGTCACACATGCAACTTCTTTTCTGTTATTTTTAACAGCATAATCAAAAGCAAATTTACAAATTCTTTCCGTTGCTTTTCTCGTTATAATTTTTATACTCTCAGCAGTATTTTCATCGACTTGTCTTTCTATACCTGCATATAAATCTTCTGTGTTTTCCCTTACAACTACAATATTCACATCTTCAAAACAAGTCTTAACATTTGGAAGATTTTTACAAGGTCTTAAATTAGCATATAAATCAAGAGCCTTTCTAAGCTGAACATTGACAGATCTGAAGCCCTTGCCAATCGGTGTAGTAACAGGAGCTTTCAAAGCAACTTTATTCTTTTTTATCGAATTTAAAACTCTATCAGGCAAAGGAGTCCCCTCTTTTTCAATCACATCTTCTCCAGCTGTTTGAATATCCCAGTTAATTTGAACACCTGATGCTTTCAAAATCCTTACAACTGCCTCACTAATTTCAGGTCCGATTCCATCTCCATTAATCAATGTTATATTATGCATTATTATCACCTTTTACTATATGTAAATTTCTTCTAAACTCTTTATAAAAACCGCATTTTGTCACTTGCAAGGAACCCTCCAAATAGACATCACCTAAAGCGAGTGCCGCTAAAAGCGGACAATCTAACTCATGTACATAATTTTCACAATTTATACATAAATCATCATCTTCTATAAAAACTTTGGATTCCACGCAATACATAAATCTATTATAACTCTTTACAAGTCGTTTGTAAATAAATAATAACCATACATTTTGTTAACAATTTTTAATATATTTAAATAAATATGCAATTTCATATACAAAGTTTTTTTTATAAATATAAGGTTAGGTAAAATTTAGGTAGGTAATTTATGGTTACACTAAATACAGTGCTAGGCTATGCCAAAATGTACCCAGAATTTGTATTCGGCACAGGTTATGATAAATTTTCAGAAGAACTGAAAAAGACCTGGGAAGCAACTAAATCTCAAGGAATTACAAGAAAAAGAATCGGCCAAACACTTAAAGATTCATTTATAGCCTGTAAAAATGAGAATGATAGACTATATGCAAATAAATCTTTTTGGCAAGTAACAAAAGAAAATTTAACAAGTATATGGCCGGATATGAAAAATTCTTGGAATGCAGCAGGTAATGCAGCGAAAGAAGCTGGTAAATCAGTAGGCTGGGCCAAATTTAAAAGTATCGGAAATGTATTAGGTAAAAGAATGCCTCTAATAGGTGCCGTACTTACTTTGGCAATGGAGCTTCCTAATATTTTCAGGGCAAGTAAAAACGAAGGATTGCTGAGCGGAGCAGGAGAAACCGCAAAAACAGCAGCAAGACTTGGAATAAGTACCGTATGCGGTGCCATCACACAAGCACTTATACCAATACCTTTCATAGGCGGTGCCTTTGGTTTTTGGGTTGGTGACTGCCTTGGTAGAATAGTTTTCGGTAAAACATACACTGAAAAGCAGGAAGCAAATAATACTAAAGCAGATAAAGATCCTCAAAATGCTACACCAAAAGACAAAGAAGAAATCCCTCCATTTGATTATACAAAAGCAAATATCCCCTATGGCGGTAATACAGCAGTAAATGATGCAGAATTTTTAAAACTTCAACAAATGTATAATATGGCAGCAAACTCAAACGGAATAAATTCAACAAATCCTTTTATGCAACCAATGCCATATATGCCAATGACAAACTTTAGCACCCTTGGCTGATATTAAAAAATTCCAACTCCAAATCCCCTATAACCCTGGGGTAAAAGTACTAAGTTTACAAAACTTAGTACTTTACTCATTTAAAAAGCAATTATAAAAAAAAGAAATACTTTATATATACATAAAGGGGATAAAAGGGAAAAATTATGACAGACAGCATCGGGATAAATAATGATATTAAAACAATAACCAGATATTCATTGGGCTACACTCCCGAAGAAAAAGAATATTCTATTGCCCCGAGCAGTCTGGTGTGGACAATAGGATTGGAAAAAGGATTTAGAGGTGCTAATACTCTATTTCCTTATGCAAAAAATGCCAAAAGTGTTTGGAATCAACAAAAAGCACTAGAAGAAAGTCTAAAAGGTGCAACTAGAAAAGAAACCATTACAAATTATAAACGAGCAATGGAAATTCAAAATACCCAACGCAGACTTTTAGAATGTGAAATAAGAGAAATCGAAAAATCAAATCTTTCTGCCCAACAAAAAAAGGGGTTAATAGATTTAAAAAAATCCACACACTATAACCGTATTAAACAGGAAATTGACAGTTTGAAACAGCTGGATCCTAAAGCATATACTCAAAAAATGAAAGAAATAGAGCAAAAAATTGCTGATCTAAATCTAAAAAATGCAACACAAAAACTTACTAATATTCCTACCTCAAAAATGGGAAAAGCATGGTATAACGTAAAAAAACATTCAGGATATCTGAAAGCTAACAAAAAAGTTGCAGAATTAGTTTCGAAATCTTCAAAACTGCAAAAAGTAGCTAAATTCGGAAGAATGAATGCACTATCAGCAGTAGGTATAGATTTAGCATTTGGAATTCCTGAAATAATAGAAACCAAAAAAGAATTGGGAACTGGAAAAGCTATAAAACAAACAGGCAGAGTTCTGGCTATAGCTGGCACACAAGTTGCAGCATACGCAGCAGGAGCAAAAGCCGGAGCTGCAATGGGTGCTGCAATAGGTTCTGTAATCCCCGGAGCAGGCACTTTAGTAGGCAGCATTCTGGGTGCAGCTGTGGGATTAACTGCAAGCTATTTTACAGGTAAAGTTGCTCAAAAAATCTTTGGAAAATCAGAATTAGACCAAGCACATGACCAAATTGCAAATGAAATCAGTGCACAAGCCTCTGAAAATCCGGAATTATTAAATGAAATAATGTATAAAACTGCTGAAAAATACGAAAGCGACCAAGAAGATCCCGAAATCGTAGCTCAGGCATACAACAATATTGCTACGGCATTGATCAACGAAAGTGAAATCAGTGAAGAAAATACAAAAAGCACTACAGAAAATTCAGATGAAATGGCAAATAATAGCTCAAATACTGAAAATACTAATGCAACTTCAACTGTAAATTCCGAGTTAAAAGAAACTATTGCTAAACTTGATTATATAATTAATTCATTTGAAAACACTTCTTATACAAATTTTTCAAACGAATTTAACGTAAATAACAATAATTTCAATTTTTACAATCCGTTCAATACACTATACAATCCTTATGGAATGCAAAATTTTAACTTAAATAATTTGCAAATGTTTGCATAAAATATGACAACACTATAGCTGACAGCTATAGTGTTGTTACATTAAAATCACGTTCTGAAATAGAAGCAGTACATTCCAAGACATTGTTTAAAAACTTTTCAATAGCTAACTCCATTGAAGAAATTTCAGTTTTTAAATTTGAATAATCAGCTTCTCTTCTTTCTTTTAATGCTTTTTCAAAAATTTCATCACGATACATATCTACATACTCCAATTAACTTTACATAGTACTCTTACGGATATAATTCCCAAATCTTTAAATATTTAAATAATATTGTTACAAAATTTATAAATTAAGAGAAAATAAATTAATTTTAAAGTACAATGTAATAAAAATAATTTTATAAAAGGAACAAATTATACTATGAAAACCGATTTTCAGCTGACAAGTTATGATTATTATTCAAGCAGACGAGATATGGAAGTAATATCAACGATTGTAGATGCCCTAAAAAAAATTTTGGAAGAAGATAAACAACACCCCCAACCTTTATTTTTAAAGACATCAGACAATTTAATTCTAAATATAGCAAGAATGGTAGTACAAGAAAAGAAAAAAACTTTTTTGATAGGTATTACAGGCGAAAGTGCTTCAGGGAAAACAGTTTTTGTAGATAACACAATAAAAGCGTGTGTAAAAGAAAAAAAAGAAGGTATATATACGGTAATCCGATGTGATGACTATTATAAAGACACCTCTAAAGAACTTCAAGAAGCCGGAAGCTATGAAGAATTATTTAAAACAGGCTTCAGCTTTGATACTCCCGAAGCTATAGATTTAGAACTTATGAAAAAACACCTTATAGCTCTGAAAAAAGGAAAAGAAATAAAATCACCTCTGTATAACTTTGTAACTTGCGAAAGTAATCCTGACGGTGAAGTAAAAAAGCCGGCTAAAGTTATACTGACGGAAGGATTATATGTACTGAATGAAGGCTTACGCGAAATTATGGATGTTAAAGTCTATGTATTTACACCTTTGGACGTAATAAAAGAACGTTGGTATAAAAGAGCAGCTATAAGAGGCAAAACAGGAGCTGCTGCTGATATGCAATTTGCAGACGTAAACAGAACAGCTCAAGAATATATTAGACCCGCTTATCAAATTTCAGATGCAGTAATTAACGGTATGGTAAGCCAAGAATATATCCAGCAAATTACCGATAAAATTTTCAAAACACTTGAAGAAATAGTTTATTAAAAGATATAAAAATATACTAAAATATACTAAAATAGGAGCCAGCTAAAATCTAGCTCCTATTTTATTGGCGTTAAATAATAACGCACTCCTCAATCGAGAATTTAGTAATCATACATTATTCTGCAACTTGGACATTGTTTAGCTGGAAAGGCTTTTGCACATTTATTGCAAGGTTGTACTTCGACCTTACAAGGATCGCATTCAGCTTTTTTAACCTTACAAGGATTACAATTCTTAAAGCCTGTAAACGGATTCAAACTAAAAGTTGATGTATTATGTCCGATTCCGACATAAGGCAGAGGATTTAATTCACTTACGCACCAAGCATTAGCACTTTGAGCTGGGATTAAAAACAATCCGAATAAAGCTAACATCATAAATAATCTTTTCATACATATACTCCTATTTCTGCGGATATCATAATATCCACATAATTATTTTAATTTATTTGAAAAAATTTACTATATCTAAAATAACTAGTCAGCTTATTACATGTAGCTAAGAAAAAATAATAAAGAAGAAGCCTGATCAAATATCAGACTTCTTATAAAAATATTTAAAATCTAAAATTATAATGCTTGTTTTGCAACAGATGCGTCTTCAAGCAAGATAACATAGATTTCTTCACCAGCTTTTGCATGGTATTTAAGTCCCGGTGTAACTAATCCTGTAATCAAGCCGACACCAGCACCGACCGGTGTACCAATTGCTACACCAGCACCGATATTTGCAGGATTTGGAATAAAAGCAAATCCAACACCTGCTCCTGTACCGATTGCAGCACCGCCTGCAGTATACAATAATAATTTACCGGCTGTCATCCAAGGACCTTCTTTTAATTCATAATTCTTATAATAAGGTTTTGCATTAATTGTTGCCTTATTACCATCAGGAGTTACAATCTCTGTAATTTGGACGTATACTCTTGCATTTTTATTGAATTTTTTCTCTTTTTCAATACCCAAAATAGTTCCATTAAATTTAGAATTTGCAGGAACAATCAAAGTACCTTCTTCAGTGTAGATAGGCTCTTCATTTACGAAATAAACAGCCTCTCCTGCTGCACGTTCTTCTGATTTGAATTTATCAGTAAAAGCAATTGATAAAACATTTCCTTCTTTAATAACGTTAGCTTTTTTCATAATATATACTTCGTTATTAGGAGCGTTTTTCTTAACTTTTAAATGCTCAATTGCTTCACCTTTATACTCGCTTTTTACAAGATCTAATTTAGCTTTTAATCTTGATAAAAGAACTGCTGCTTCAGCTCTTGTTAAAATATCATTCGGACGAAGCTCATTTTCATTTGGATAGTTTACATATATGCCATATTCCAAAGTTTTTGCATATACAGGCTTAGCCCAACATGGAATTGACTTGTAATCAACAAATGAACTCAGTGCTGAAGTATCAGATACCTTATCTTTAGTAATATGGCTTATTACAGATTGAGTTTCTGCTCTTGACATCAATTTTGATGCTTTAAAAGTCTTGTCTGGATAGCCATATACTAAACCTAACTGCTGAGAACGCAAAATATCCGCATAATTTTCATCATTTGCAGATACATCTGTGAATGAATTTTGAATTGAAACATTCAAATTATCATTTGATAAAAGTTTCAATAATGCTTTTACAAAACAAATTCTTGATACTTTCTTTTCTGGATTAAAATTCTTTTGCGAATCCAGCAACATAATGTCGTTAGATACGACATCTACAATTTCTTTGTTTGCCCAGTAGTCTTCACTTACGTCGTTAATTTTAACAGACGCAAAGGCAGGCATTGAAAAACATGCTGCGAATAACAAGACCACTAAACCGCCTAAAAGTTTCTTCATAAATCTCAATTCCTCATCTTTTTAACTAGTAAACAGTTTTTATTTGTTGTATATATTATAGAGAAGATATTTTTTTTTGTAAAGTCTTTATACAGATTTTATTACTTATTTGAAACGTTATGTATTAACAGAAAAAATTGGAGAAAAAAAATGGTAAATTTTAACATGACAAAAATTGTAGCAACATTAGGACCGGTTTCCAGCGACAAAGAAATTATAAGGAAACTGTATAAAAACGGTGTCACTATGTTTAGAATAAATTCATCACACGGTGATGTGGATATTCATAGTAAAAACCTCTCTTATATAAGAGAAATAGAAAAAGAGGAACACACGATAATTCCTGTACTTTTAGACCTTCAAGGTCCTAAAATAAGAATAGGCTGTCTTGAAAATCCGATTGAACTCAAAAAAGGACAAATCCTTAAATTCAGACACCAAAACGAGTTGGTTGATGATATAATACCTGTTGATTACAAAGGGATTGCCACAGACGTTCACCCTAAAGAACTTATCTTAATTGATGATGGGAAAATTCAATTTGAAGTAGAAAAAATTGAAAACGATGTTATATATGCTAAAGCTCTTACTGACGGTCTGCTGAAACAACGTAAAGGTATAAATATTCCAGGATCTACCGGCAGTATCGATGTATTAACCGAGCGTGATATTAAATTTGTAAAATTTGCTTGCGAAAATGATATTGACTACCTCGGTCTATCTTTTGTCAGAAAAGCTCAGGACGTTATATTGCTAAAAGAAATCTTAAAATCAAATAATTGTAATCATATAAAAATAATTTCAAAAATCGAAAAGCCTCAAGCTGTCGAAAATATTGATGAAATAATAGAAGTTTCCGATGGTATTATGGTTGCAAGAGGTGACTTGGGAATTGAAATTTCAACAGAAAAAGTTCCAATAGTACAAAAAACAATAATCCGAAAAGCAAATATTAAACGAAAAGTTGTAATAGTTGCAACACAAATGCTTGAGAGCATGATTGAAAATCCAATTCCTACTCGTGCTGAAACTAGCGATGTTGCGAACGCTATATTGGACGGCACCGACGCTATAATGCTTTCTGGAGAAACCGCTGCAGGTGCATACCCATTGGAAGCTGTTGCAATGATGAAAAAAATAGCCGATACCGTTGAAGCCTCAACTTTTATGCGTAAAAACAAATTCCCTTGGAAAATGATTGAAGACGAAAAAGACAGTCAAGCCATGGCTATTGGAATGTCGATAGCTGATATGGCAAAAAAAATGGATATAAAAGCTGTTGTTGCTTTAACAGCAAGTGGCTTTACGGCTAAATTTCTTTCTGAAGGCAGATTAAGTGTTCCTATATATGCTTGCTGTCCAGAAAAAAATATTTGCAGAAATATAAAATTATATAGAGGGGTATTCCCTATAGAAGTATATTTTGAAGGAAAATTTGATAAACCTTCCCTTCAAAAAATAGACAAATTCCTAATTCAAAAACTAAACCTAAATAATAACGATAAAGTCATATTTACAGGCTCTGTTCCTGAATTATTACTTGGAGGAACTAATTTTATTAAAATTCATAAAATAGGTTCTGCCGAGGATAACTAAAAATTTCCTAAAAAAAAGCCCCTTTTTAGGGGCTGAACTTTTTTTAGGAAGGAAGGAATTTAAAGTATCTCTCTTTTATTTAACGGATAATCTCTCTTTTAATATCTCTCGTATTATTTAATGCTTACATATATATAAAGTATATACATCTTATTCAATTTCAAACTTTTAGTAAATCGTTACAAAAGTTAACACAAATTAGTTAACCTTATGACTTGCAAAAATAAAAAGTATGTTCTAAAATATAAAAGTAAAGAACATGGTTTTTGGGTGGTCGATTTGATGAACCCAGGTTAGTGAGGGTAAATGTTAGTTTCATCAATAGCAAGATTTAATGCTACAAGAAGCATGAATAACGCAGCTTTCGGAATAATGCAAAGTTACGCTCAAATGAATAATTCACTATCAAATAACACATTTGGTGGAGAAAATAACCTGACAATGCTTCATGAAATGGATAAAAAATTAAGTTTGGATTTAGCATCTAACAGTCTTTTATATAAATTAGCAAGTCTGCAAGAAAAACTTGCCAAAAAGCATCAAAATGAAAATGTAAAAAGCAATTTTTCAGTTCTTGCATAAGACAGCTAGGTTATTTACATAAAATAAATTCTGCAACGGGTAAATAGGTTGTATTTTATAAAACTAAGTTGCATCTGTCAAAACAGGCGTAAGTAACAAAGGATAATTTTTGGGAATCTTCAACAATTTTAAAAGTTATTCTTGAACAAACAATTTTTTAATAACTGAAGAACCTATTACGGGAATACAAGATACAACAAGTAAAACAGGTATAATCCCCTTAGCTTGAGCGACAAAACCTATAGCGGACATAAAAATTGCAACTACCCCCCAAGAAAAACCGTTTATGAAGCCCCCTATGATACTTTTATATTGAGGCAGAACATTCTGTGCCATAACCATTGTAACTGGCTGTGCTAGCATTGTAATAAAACCGATTATAACAAAGATAACATTTGAAATTATTGGAAAATCCCTATAGGTCAAAGCGAAAACAATCATCAAAGGTAAAGTAGAAATCATAGATATATAGAATATATTTGCGGTTCCAACTTTTTTCTCGAAACTTCTACTTAAAAACGAACCTACTCCACCTGCAAAAATAAAGCCGAATAGCACACAACCTATATAAAAAGGCCTATAGCCTAGACTTTTCCATAAAAACGGCATCAAAATGGAACATGAGGTTGTAATTAAAGTTTTGAGTATGGCAATGAAAATAAGAATTTTTAACTTGTTATTAATTAGAATATCTTTAAAGGCTGAAACGAATTTCATTTTATTGTTCACAGACAAATCTGCAGAAAGTTTCGGAACAAACTTGAACATCAATAAAGCTAATACAATTCCGGGAATGCAAAGTATTGGCATGTGTGAAAGTCCCCAAAATTGAGTTACAAAAGCTGAAATCAAAGGCCCGAAAGAAAAACCTATAGATCCCATCGCAATAAAAATTCCCATAGTTTTTGCAATATCAGTATCAGCAAATTTTACGACAAAACCCAACGCCTGCGGGTGAAATAGGCTTGAACCTAAGCTGCCTAATATTATACAAAAAATCAATACGTAAACATTATCCGCAGCAGGAGCAATTGATATAAAAATTGAGGTAAATAATAATCCCCAAAATATAAATACCCTTTTAACCATACTATCAGCGAAAAAACCGAATATAGGCTGCAAAAGAGATGAAAAAATGTGAGAAAGACTCAATATTATAGTTGCAAAAGCCATAGAAATACTTAACTTTGCTGCAATGAATGGCATAATAGGGTTAAGCATACCCGTATAGATATCATTAATAAAATGGGCATCTTCAAGCCATAAAATGGGGTTTTTCTTAAATTCAAACTTATGCATGCAAATATCAAATCATTAAATTATAAAAAAATCAATTACAATTATTATTATATTTCACATATCTATAAATAAAGATAATAGACAATATTATTGAAAATACAAAAAGCAGAACAGACACAAGCTGAGCTATATGCAATGTTCCTAAGTTAAGTGCACTGTCAACTCTTATAGCTTCTACAAAAAATCTTACAATAGAATATAATAATAAGTATACGGCAAGGGTAAGTCCTTCAATTTTCTTACCATATTTTTTAATAACAACCAAAAGAATTAAAAAAATTAAAAAGTCCAACACACTTTCATATAAAAAAGTAGGGTGAAAATATTGATAACCTATAAAAAGATCAGGTCTTTTTGCAATGGGAATAAATAATTTTATAAAGGAATTTGCAGGCAGACCAAAGGCCTCATTATTAAAGAAATTTCCCCATCTCCCGAGGCTTTGAGCTAAGACAGTTCCGACAGCAAATACATCTAAAAGTCTTAAAAAAGAAACCTTATACTTTTTTGCACAGAAAAAAATGGCAATTATTCCAGCAATAATTCCACCATGAATAGATAATCCCCCACCCCTTATATAAAAAATTTCAATAGGGTTATTAAAATAATAGAAAAAGTTGATAAGACAATAATATAATCTTGCCCCTATAATACCAGCAATAACAACAAAAGGAGCCATCTCCCAAATTACTGAACTTTTATTATCAGAATATATTTTTGAATATATAACCTTTGCAGTATATACCGCAAGCAAACAGGCAAAAGCTAATATAATACCGTAAAAATAAACAGGAAAACCAAATATTGTAAAAGCAACATCTCCAGGAGATTGTATAATCATAAAAATCCCCTACATATCAGATTGTTGAGAAATTTCTTCAGTAGAACCGTCAATATTTTTATTATTGTATTGTTCCTCTATCAGGCTGTCAATTTTTTCCTGCACTTCATCTTTATCTTGTATATCAACACCTTTTTCAAGATACAGGTTATAATTTTTAACAGCATCAGCCAAAAGCGAATTAATCTTTTCCTGCTCAATAGGAGTCAGCTCAATTTTTTCTTGTTTTGCAAGAGTTTCCTCATCAACTTTAACAGGATTACCCTTTTCATCAAGATTCAGAACACCTTTAGCAAGATCTACAGAAAAATCTTCTTCTGCAACAGCTAAAGAAAAATACGCATCAGCATAATCGGGATTTAGTGCAATAGCTTTTTTGTAAGATTTAATAGCATTTACGTAATCTTCAGCATGCGTATAAGCAATAGCTAAATTATAATGCGATTCAAAAATTGAATCATCTAAATCAACGCTGGATTTTAAACGTTCAATAGCATTTTGGTAATCACCTTGCTGTAGATATGCCTTAGCTGTATTGTTAAGCTCCTGTACTGCATATCTGTTAATACAAGCTGTTGATATAACTGATATAAATAATACACTTACAAGCAAAAGTGCTTTTTTCATAGCCTCATCACCCTCATATTATTAACGGTTGTTAACTTAATTATAAAATAAGCATAAATATTTGGCAAATTTTATAAATTTAAGTTACAATTAACATGAAAAATATAAACCGTCCAAGTAAACTATTTTTAGAACAAACAATTTGTAACAAAATATAAAGATGGCATACAAACCAAAACAAGGAGAAATCTGATGTCTGAAGAAAAAGTAATAAGATTAGGAGAAAAAAGAGAGCATTCGCATAAATCAGATACTGAAATAAACGACGGTGATGACAAGTCTGTAGAGCCTGTATATTGCAGTTTTTGCGGACGACCTAACACACAAGTGTTAAAAATGGTCAAAGGACCGGGAGTAAATATATGTTCAGAATGTGCAATGATTGCTGTGCAATACTTAATTTTAAACGATAGAATGCCTTCAGCAGATGCACAAAAAATTCTTGATGCGTTCTGGGGGAAAGCAAGACGATGACAGATTTAATCAAACAGCTTAATCCGTTTGAAATTAAGACAATTATTTCTGATATAATAACCAAATTCAGCGAGATAAAAGATTTTGCCTGCCTTAAAAATCTTAACGTTGATGTGCTGGATGCTCAGAATGATAAAAAAATAATAACAAAAATTTTATATAAAGAGCTAAACAATGCAAAGCAATCAAATGAGCATATACTAAGAATATTGTTAGAAAGATATACTCCCAAAGATGAATTAACCGCTCACTTATGGGCAATGCTGAAAAGCAATTTGGTATCGAATGAAACAAAAATTGTAGTTCTCAACTTTCTAAGAGATTTGGATTCTACTTGGACATATGATGAATATGGTAAATTTTTAGAAAATGAAGAAGAATTGGTAGATCATGATACAAAGGTATTGCTGAAAAATGCAATAATAAATCCTGAAGTCCAAATTGACTTTTTAGATTTTATAAACTCTCTAAATACAGAGGATAAACTTACATTGCTTCAATCTTTAGGTAAAGATTACAGTGAAGATGCCCTTGCAAATATTCTAATTCCAGTATTTCTATCAAACCCGTATTCAGAAGAAGGAAAATCCGCCCTGGAGTTACTAGGAACCTCAAAATCTCAACTTGCATATCACGCACTTAATGAATATTTAAAATATTCAAAAGAAGATTTGATACCTGCAATCAAAAAAAATCTTTCTCAATTGAAACTGTCAGGAATTAGAGAAGACAATACACATATATTTTACAAAAACCTTTTGGCGGATACAAAACCATACATTTTTTGTCTTACATACCCCGATGGTCATGGTAATCAAGCACTTATTTTTACAAGAGAAAAACCAGATGAAAGAATACAATTTGTAGCAGTAGTAATAGATGATTACACCGGAATAAAAGACTGTTTCGGATTTAACGATATATCAAAATTTGAATGCGATAAAATTATTGAAAGATTTTGTCAGGACGAAACTATTTTGCACATATCACCTGAATCATTTAAAACAATTTTGATAAATGCAGAAAAACTTAATGACAAATATCCATACGAATATATCTGCTGGAAAAATCTTTTGGCAGACATAGAACCTGAAAATCTTGATATAGAAGAATTTTTATCTCAAAGAATTTCTTCTAAAGCTCCTGATAAAAAAGATTTGGAAAGACTATGTACAGACGAATTTACACAACACTGGTTTCTTGACTACTCATACAGCGATGAATTTGACGAAATGATTGAAGTATTAAATACCAGATTACAAAACAATGATTACAAAATAGATTTTGACAAAATCATAAACTTATACCTAAACACAATATTTTATCCTGAAGAACGTTCTGTTTGGAGTGAACGCATACTAAATTGTGCATATCTGAAATTTTTAACAAATAAAACCGATGATGCTGAACTAATATATGGACTCTATAAAAGTGCAGAACTAAAAGATGAATTTTTGAAAAATATCCTAAGAAAAAGCATCTATGAATATTATTTCACATTAAAATATAATACCGAACTAAATGATGGCAAATTCAGCCTTAATGAACTCGACTATATAATTAAAATTATAGAGAGCAGGTGGGTGCAAAATGTATAAAATAATGGCGTTAGATGTAGGTACAAAAAGAATAGGGATTGCTCTAAGCGATTTTTTACTCATGATAGCAAACGGGCATTCCTATATTCCAAGGGAACCTGAAAATGAAGCTGTGGAAAAAATTTTAAAAATCGCAAAAGAAAACCACGTTGAAAAAATCGTAGTAGGACTCCCGATAAACATGGACGGTACAATAGGTCCCCAAGCAAAAGATTGTAAAGATTTTGCCTCAAAACTTGCAGGTTATGATATTATTTTTGAAGACGAAAGACTAACCTCAAATACAGCAGAAGAAAATTTGAGAAATCGAAAAATAGACTTCAAAAAAGACAAAGGACTGGTTGATATAGAAAGTGCTTGTATTATACTGGAACAATACCTTAGCAGAAAAAAAGATTAAAAACACAAATAAAAGGAGATAAACATGGAAAAAGAAGAAAAACAAATAATAGAGACAATCGACGAAGAAGGTAACGTAATTAACTTTGAACTATTTGATATAGTAGAAGTAGATAATCAAGAATATGCACTTCTTCTTCCAGCAGACACCGAAGAAGACAGTGAAGATGCTGAAATCGTTCTTATGCGACTTACACAAAACGGTGAAGACTATTTATTCGAAGAAATCGAAGATGAAGAAGAATTTAACAAAGTAGAAGAATTCATAAAAACTTTAGAAGACGAAGACGAGGAAGAATAATTTGTTAGAGAAATTTACGGAAAAAGCAATAAATGTAGTAAGCACAGCCCAAAAATGTGCAAACGAAATGCATTCAGCAAACATAGTATCAGAACATCTTTTACTGGGATTATTTTTAGAAGCGAAAGGAATCCCCCTAAAAATTTTCAAAACATACAATATTACTTACGAAAATTTATTAAAAGAAGTAAAAGAGAGTCTGAATATTGACCATAACATAAGTACCGGTAAAACACCCGTATTCAGTCAGCATTTGAAAGAAATTTTGAAAAACGCACTTGATTTGGCAAACAAATCCGGTAATCCTTCAATTTTATATGAACATTTATTTCTTTCCGTACTAAATGATCGCAAATCAAACAACGTAAGGATTTTAGAAATTTTAGGATTCGATGTGGTAAAATCCAAGATTTTACTTGAAAAGTTAGTTCAGCGAAAAACCAAAAGATTGTACCACCCTGAAGTTGATGATAACAAAGAAAATGAAAACAATATAACCTCTAAAACAGATGCTATATTTGACAGTGAAGAATCCTCAAAGGTATTTGAAAGAGCTGTAGCAAAATTATCAGCCTCAAATTACGAAATTTTGGGTACAGAGCAAATAATATCTTCCATATTGGAAGATAAAAATTCCGAACTTTCTCAAATTCTTGCAAATTATGGAATTACAGCTGAAAAATTTGAAGAAAAGCTGTCAAATATTCAATCCCGACAGTCAGAATACGAAAACCGCCAAATTATATTTACTCCTAATGCCTTTAGAACTATGAATTTGGCACTTCAAACAGCAAAAGAATTAGGCTCCTCAGTCGTTTTACCCGAGCATATCGTCTTGGGTGTACTAAAAGCTAAACAAGGAATTGCTTATGATATTTTAAAAGAATTAAAAATAAACGATGATGATGTTGCACACTCAATAATTAAACCTATAGAAAAGCAAATGCCCGAGACGTTGACAATTCTAAGACTTGCAAAAGAGGAAGCTCGTCGTCTTGGAAGAAACATCGTCGGCACTGAAATGTTTCTTTTGGGAATAATAGGTGAAGCAACCGGACTTGGAGCTCAAGTATTAAGCGAACTGGAAATTAATATAAAAGACGCAAGAAAAGAAGTAGAACAACTGATAGGCTTTGGAAACGAATATTTTGACAGGGAAATAGTCTTTACCAAACGAGCCAAAAGGGTTTTGGAAAAAGCATGGGAGCTGGCAAAATCAGAAAATAAAACTCGCATTGGCTCTGAAAATATGCTTCTTGCTCTTACTTATGAGCCCAGTTGTCTTGCAATGAAAGCACTGGAACAGCTAGGAGTCGATGCCGTGGAAATAAAAGAAGGTATAAAAATCCAACAACGACTTGCAAATTCAAATAATTCATAATGGATAATTTAGTTGAAAAAGTTAAATATTTTTTGGAAAAATATAATCTTTTATCCCTGAATAAACCTATATTAATAGCGTTTTCAGGCGGATATGATTCTATGTGTCTTTTAGATATTTTATCCAAACTCACCAAAAATATAATCGCAATCCACCTTAATCATAACTGGAGAGGAGAAGAAAGCGATAAAGAAGAATTGCAATGCCGGATTTTTTGTGAAAGCAAAGGAATAGAATTTTACAGTAATAAACTTTCTTCTGACATAAAAAAAACAGAGACAGCAGCTAGAGAAGCCCGCTATGACTTTTTTAAAGAATGTGCACAAAAATACGGCTCTAATGTAATATTAACAGCACACAATGCAAATGATAATGCTGAAACTATTTTATATAGAATAGCCAAAGGCACAGGCACCTACGGACTTTCGGGAATCGCACCTAAAAGAGGAATTTTCTATAGACCGCTTTTAGACATAAAAAGGTCTGAAATTGAGCTATACTGTGAGCAAAATAACTTATCTCCCAATAATGACAGCTCAAATAAGAATATAAAATACAAAAGAAATTTAATCAGAGGGAAAATTCTGCCCGAATTTGAAAAAATAAACTCCAAAGCAATAGATGCAATAAATTCACTTTGCGAAATAGCCCAAAATGAACAAAATATTATAGAAGAATATATAGTACAATTAGAAGAACCTTATAAAACAATTAATTTTTTGAATTATTCAAATTCTTTACAGCAAAGACTTTTATATAATCTATTTATAAAAAACTATTTAGATTATGACCGAGAAAAAATTCAAAGAGCCGCTGATTTCATACACAAAAATAAAAATTCCAAAAGCGGTAAAACACTTTCCATCGGGGATAAAAAGTGGCTATATGTAAATTGCAATAAAATCGAAATTATCACCGAAAATATCATAAATAATTCTGAAATCAAAATACCCGAATGCGGCAATTATAAATATGAAAATAAAATTTTTACGATAGAACAGACAAATAATATTCCAGAAAAATTTCCCCAAGATAAGGAAAGATATGCCTATGTCAACTTAAAAGATTTTACTGATTTGACTTTAAGACATAGACTCCCTGGAGATATCATTTCGCCATTAGGCATGCGAGGAACTCAAAAATTAAAAAAATACCTAAATGAAAAAAAAATTCCCCAACATGAAAAAGACAAACTGATTTTCTTAGCTAGGGGTAATGAAATTTTATGGGCACCGGGCATAGGATTGAGTGAAAAAATAAAAGTTGTCACTACCCCAACGCATGTGATAAAATTAACTAACATGGAGAAGTAAAATGATGCAAATAAAAGAAAGTGATTTAAAAGTATTATTCAGCGAAAAACAGATACAGAATAGAATAAAAGAATTAGCAAAAGAAATGAATGCGTTCTATAATGGCGAAGAAGTCTATGCTGTATGCGTATTGAAAGGTGCTGTTATGTTTGCGACAGACCTTGTGAAACACCTAAATATGCCGTTAAGAATGGAATTCATACGCCTTTCTAGCTACGGCTCAGGAACAGTATCAAGTGGAAAAGTTAATGCTGTAGATATAAAACTGCCGGATTTAAACAATAAAAATGTTTTAATAATAGAAGATATAGTAGATAAAGGATTAACCGCAAAATTTTTAATGGACTTTATGGAATGTAATTTCAAGACAAAATCGACTAAATTCTGTTCTCTTTTGGATAAAAAATGTACAAGAATAGTTGACATTGAACCTGATTATTACGGATTTGATGTCGATGATAAATTTTTAATAGGCTATGGGCTGGATTTTGACGGATATTTCCGAAATCTTACCTATATAGGCTATGCTGACAAAAATCTTTTGGAGCAGTAGTGAATAAAAGTAATAATGATATTTTAGAAAAAACACTCCAAAACCTTGAAGTGTTTTTTGCAGGGGATATAAAAAATACAAATGATATTTTTAAAGGACTTGGAAAAATACTTAGTTTCAAATCCGGACTTATATATTTTCTAACCCCTGAAAACCTTCGTTTAGAATACTCTTTCAACTGTAAAAACCCTCCAAAAGAAATTCCAATAGACAATACAGAAAAAAAATTCCTATACAACCCTGACTGTAAAATATCAAATGACAAATTAAATATCTTTGACAAATACCAAATTGCAGAACACTTAAAAATTCATAAATCAGTCTATGGGATTTTAATTATCGCATCAGACAAACCTTTTTCAGAAAAAACAAGAAAAACATTTCATTTAATTTCTCAAATAATTTCCAACATAATTAAAGATTTGGAACTTACGCAAATTATGAAAATGCAGACTGAGGCTTTGCAAAAAGGACTTATTGAAACTGAAAAAGCCTATAAAATTATAAAAAAACAAAACAAAAAAATATTAGAAACAGACAAAATTAAAAACCGATTTTTATCAAACATATCACATGAATTACGCACCCCTCTCAATTCAATTATCGGATTTTCGGAACTGCTCCAAAATCCGAAACTAGGGAATTTAAATGAAAAGCAGTTAGAATATATAAAAGATATTCAAACCTCAGGAATAAACCTTTTAGCAATGATAAATGAAGTCCTTGACATCTCAAAACTTGAATCAGGGACAATGTCACTCAATTTAAAAAGATTTGAAATATCAAATTGTATAACAGAAACTATAAATATCCTTACTCCGCTTTTAGCAAAGAAAAATATTACCCTTAAAATCGACACAAATAATACTCAAATCACAGCAGATTATACAAAACTGCAACAAATTTTATTTAATTTAATCAATAATGCAATAAAATTTTCTCCGCAAAATGAAACAATTGAAATACATACAAAACAAAAACGAAAATACATTGAAATAAGAATAAAAGACAACGGTTGCGGCATTGAAAAAAAGTTTCATAAAAAAATATTTAAAAAATTTGAACAAATAAACCAAACCCAAAATTCAACAGGTCTTGGACTTACAATTACGAAAGAATTAGTACTAATGCATAAGGGAAAAATTTCACTAGTTAGCGAAAAAGACAAGGGAGCTGAATTTATAATAAATTTACCTATATAACATAAATTAAAGTATTGCCCGATATATATAAATATGTTATATTGGAAGAGTAATAAGAAAAGAGAGGAGTTAAGATATGGCATCTATACGTGACGCTATTGAAGAATCAACAAATGAGCCCCACGCACTAGAACAATATATAATTTTCACTCTGCCTGTATTTGGTGCAACATATATGTATGCCAAAGGCATGAGCGGAAATGTTTGGTTTTTAATATTAGCATTTTTGAGCTTTATAATAATATTTGGAACAATTGTCAAATGTGCAAATAATGTAATGAATTTTAGGGAACGAATTATGCCGACAATGAATCCTTTCAGTTTATTTTTTGATTCATTTCGCACATTGATAGCAATAGCACCAGCTGTAGCTATTAATGGAGGTATCGCATATTATTTAATTAATACCTTTTATCCTATGATTTCAGTAACTTGGATATCACAAGCAGCAACTTATATTACCTATGCCGTATGCGGCTCTATTGTTGTTACTGTGCTAATGCTGTTTTCAAAACGATTCAGTTTTGTCGATGCGTTCGATTTAAAAGCAATATCTGATTCTTGTATAGATGTTCTTATCCAGCTAATTTGGCTAAGCATACAAATAGGTATAATTGATGCATTACTCACCGGTACAATCACATATCTTTGCTGGTTATTTATCGGGCTTGATAATTTCGTAACCTATTTCATCTGGTGTATGACAGTTGTATTCAACGCAGCTGTAGTAGGCAACTATCTGGGACAATTGAACTATGAGGCTCTGCACCAGGCAGAAAAGAAAGCTGAAAAGAAAAAAGAAAAAGAAGAAATCGCTGCACTTAGAAAATCTAAGGGGACTCAGCAACCTCCCTCAACTTTTTAAGTTTATCACGGATTTCTGCTGCTCTTTCAAAATCTAAAATTTTAGCAGCTTTATGCATATCTTTTTCGAGCTTGTCGATTAACTTCGGCAAGTCTTTTTTATCAATTCCTAAATCTACCATTTCTTCTGCAACAATATCTTCTAAGTCACGATAACTTGCAACAAGAGATAGTAGATTATTTTCAATTGGCTTTTTAATAGTTTGCGGTACAATGCCATACTTTTTATTATGAGCAATTTGAATTTCACGTCTTCGATTGGTTTCATCGATTGCTTTTTTCATACTGTCTGTAATTTTATCAGCATACATAATTACTTCACCACAAGCATTACGAGCTGCACGACCGATTGTCTGTATAAGACTTGTCTCACTTCTTAAAAATCCTTCTTTATCAGCGTCCATAATCGCGACAAGTGAAACTTCTGGAATATCAAGTCCTTCTCTCAAAAGGTTTACACCAATCAGCACATCAAATTCACCCAGTCGTAAATCACGCAAAATTTCAACACGCTCAAGGGATTGTATTTCAGAATGCAAATATCTGACTCTTATTCCCTCCTGTATAAAGAAGTCCGTTAAATCTTCCGCCATACGCTTTGTTAAAGTCGTAATCAGTACACGCTCATCTTTATCTGTTCTTTTTTTAATCTCATTTTTCAAATCATTAATTTGAGAATCTATTGGTCTTACAGAAATTTTCGGATCGACAAGCCCTGTAGGACGAATAATTTGTTCTACCAACTGAGCAGAAGTCTTTCGCTCAAATTCTCCAGGAGTTGCAGATATATAAATTTTTTGATGCACTCTTGAGAAAAATTCATCATTTGTCAAAGGTCTGTTATCTTTAGCACAAGGCAATCTAAATCCATATTCAATTAAAGTATCTTTTCTTGCTGCGTCACCATGGGACATACCCTTCAATTGTGGCAATGTAACATGGGATTCATCAATCACAGTCAGAAAATCCCCTTGAAAATAATCCAATAGGGTAGCAGGCGGACTACCGGGCGGACGTCGCTCAATAATTCTTGAATAATTTTCAATCCCAGAGCAATAGCCCATTTCTTTTATCATTTCAATATCATATTTAACCCGTTGTGAAAGGCGTTGTGCTTCTACAAGTTTATTTTCAGCTTCCAATTCTTTCAAGCGGACTGCAAGCTCTTGCCTTATCAAATCAAGCGTTTCATCTGTATTTTCATCATAAGATAAATAATGTACTGCAGGATATATAACAACACTTGAGGGAGTTTCCAAAATTTCACCTGATACGTTATCAATTCGGACAATTTTCTCGATTTCATCTCCGAAAAAGTAAATTCGCGTAACAATTTTTTCATAAGAAGGCATAATTTCTACAATATCCCCCCTAGCTCTGAAAGTTGATCTTTCAAGCACCAAATCATTACGCTTATACTGTACACTTACTAAATGCCTTAATAGATCATCTCGTTCAATTTCATCTCCGACTTTTAACTCAACAGAGCCTCTAAAATAATTTTCAGGGAGCCCCAGACCGTAGATACAGCTAACTGATGCAACTATGATTACATCATTTCGTTCATAAAGACTTCGAGTTGAATTATGACGGAGTCGGTCAATTTCATCATTTATTGAAGCTGATTTTTCTATATAAGTGTCAGTGCGTGGAATATATGCCTCAGGTTGATAATAATCGTAATAACTTATAAAATATTCCACAGCATTATCAGGAAAAAGTTCTTTAAATTCATTATATAATTGTGCTGCAAGAGTTTTATTATGAGCAATAATTAATGTAGGTTTTTGGATTCGTTCTATTACGTTAGCTATTGTAAAAGTTTTTCCGGAACCTGTAATACCTAAAAGAGTTTGAGAATCATCTCCTGAAAGTATCCCTTCTGTCAAAGCATCAATTGCCTTTGGCTGATCTCCAGCCGGTGAATATTTTGAATGTATTTTAAACTTTCTCTTTTCCATACAAAAATTTTATATCAAATATATCACTTTTCCATAGCAAAAAAGATTATTTATGAGTATTGTATAATATACAAACCGAGAATTAAATCATGCCTGTTAAATTAGATCATACTACAAACTCTTTAGGACCAAAACTTAACCATAAAGAACACGAAGAAAAAAAATATAAAGACCCCCTAAACAGCTGGGCGGTAAGAACTCTTATGTATTCAAGTGAAGTCGGAGCTACAGTAAATGAAATAGCTCCCAATTTAACTTTTGCACTATGGATTCCGGCTTTTATGTACTTAGGTGCCGATATATATGATAAGTACAAAAACGATAAAAATAAATTCTCACCAAGCAGTAAAAGAGGTATGAAAGAAGTAATAAGGCAGGCTCTTACATTTTTTATACTCCCATCTGCAGCTACTATTATAGGACAAAAAATTACATCTCCTATGGGTAAAATCATTAGTGACAAACTTTCAATAAATGCAAAAGACGGAATATACAGACACTCTAAAAGCGTTATTGAACAATGCCTTCCTGAGCATTTAGAAAATAAAGATGAATTTAAAAAACTGCTTAGGACTTCTTTGCAAAACAGAATTAACGAGTTATCTGAAATTAAGAAAAATGATAATTTTCTCAAAAAAATTTACAGATATTTTACAGGCTACTTTGCTATGGAATCTGCAAATCCTGAAAAATTATTTGCTTTTGCTGAAAAAAATGCCGAAAAAATATTTGAGCTTAACCAAAATCTTATAAATAACTCGATTGATGCTAAAATACCTAAAAGAGTTTATAAAAAATATAAAGAAATTCTGCCACATACTCAAAAAATATATGGAAAAGACAATACCGCAATTGCGTTAAAAACCTCATTAAAAGAATATCAGAATTATTTAATTGTAAAAAATAAAATACTTAAAACAATAGGTGGTGTCGCATCTTGTCTTATATTCACGCAACCAATAAGTTATTTAGTCAATAAAATACTTATGCCCAAATATATTACTCCAGGCATGGATATAATAAGTTCAAAATTTAAAGAAAGCAACCTGATTAGACAACACGTTGAAAAAGTTGATAATCAAAGAAAAAAAGAATTCAAATCTAAATCTATCTTAAACGTGAACGAAAATTTGTTAACGCATTCTGCTCTAGACTATCCAATTCAAGCCCTTCATCATATGGATAATCCTCCTCAAAATCAAGCACATACCCGTCGCCCACAAATCTCACAACTTCATTCAAAACAAGAGATGAAGACTTAGTTGATGTAATTTCCATTATTGAAGATATACGATATGAATCTTTTGATAAATTTTCAAGATAAATAACATAATCGAAAGTCGATGCTAACTTTAATTTTGCTTGTTTTTCTGTTGATTTCAACGCAATCATTCCCATATTGACAAGCCTATTCGTCACATCAGTAATTGAGCTTGCACTTATTTGAGTGAGTATGCCTCTAGTTAAGTCATTGATATTTAAATACAAAGAAAGAAATTTCTTATAATCTTTAATTTGAGATACTATATAATCAGGGTTTAAATCTGCAACTGTGGATAATATATTTTGATATTCAATATCGTCCAGTGATGTCACTGAAAAAGATGATATATTATCCATATTCGGCCTATACATTAAACTGTCTTCTATAACAGCTATTTGATTAGTTTCATTTATTGAATTTATAATTATTTTCATAAATTCATTCACATGCGAATCAGATTGCCCAGATATAATAATATTCTTTTTAGTTCTTATTATATATTCCATAAACTTCTGTAACTCGGAAGATATTAATCCGTTTTGAGTCAGATCAGAAAAAGTATCATATATATCTTTTATTTTCTTTATAATCAACATATTATCCGCAACAGGAGGTGTTATTAACGTTATATAAAAATTATTTTCTCTGACTTTTAATACAGGAGAAGTTGATTTAAACCTTGATATTATTGATGAATACTGCTTATTACTTAATACCAAGTCTGTTTTTTCATAACGACCTTTATTTTCCAAATAAACAATTCCTAAAGAATTTACCATCACTGAGCTGCAATTTTTCTTTGCAAGTAATTTATCCAAAATTCCAAAACCGTTATTATTACGCAAAAACTCTTCCGCTATAGCTTTTTTTTCGGTTTCAGAAAGCTCTAAATCCTCAAATTCAGTATTCAATTTACTATCTAAAAAACTTAATATAAGTTCAAATTGTTCAGAATAATCATATTCATACCACACAGGAATCGTAGATATTTTTTGAGATATTGCGTCTACTATATAGTCATTAAATGAAAATTCTTCTACAATTTCCGGCGTATTATTTTCTATATTTTTTAATCTGTCTTTTAAAGTCATTTATCCTCTCAATATATCATTTATATTATCTATTTGGGAATTAGAATATTTTTTTATCAATTTATTTCGATACACCATATCTGAAACTGACATGGCAAATTCTTTATAACTGATTGCTACATTAGACTCGGGATTAACTTCTGATACCGAAATTCCCTTATTTATAGCTGACATCATAGTAAAATAATTATTAGGAATTTTCCAATATACAGATTTTTCCAAAACCTTTTCAACATCTTCAATTTTTATGTCATCATTTTCCATATAACGATTTATTACAATTTGAGTTTTTTCAGAGTCATAGCCCAATTTAGAAAATAAATCCAATATTCTTTGACAATTTCTTAAAGCAGGAAGATTAACTATAGTCACTAAAAATATCAAATCCGAATTATCCAATGCTGTCACTGTCTTTCCATCGAAAGTAGCGTCTGTATCTACAACTACATAGGAAAAAGTTTCTTTAAGTTTTTCAAAAAGTTTTGATATTTGATTTTTGGAAATATTTTCAGCCTGCTTGAAATAAGGTGGATCGGCCAAGACATATAAACTGGTATCCTTATATTTTTCGACAGTATTCAACAAAAAGTCACTGCTTATTTTATCTAAATTTTGCAGCATATAAGAAATATTAAATGAAGGTTTTATATCAAAAAACGATGTTATATCGCCTAACTGAAAATTTAAATCAACTAGAGCTACATTTTCTTTTGTTATCTTAGCTAATTCCAGAGCTAAATTTGATGCAATGGAGGTTTTTCCTATCCCGCCTTTATTTGAAAAAACAGTAATTACTCTACATTTATTTTCTCTAGTATTACTATCATTTAATTGTTCATAAATTTTTTCCAATACATGCAAAAACTCTGTTTTTATTATAGGAACAGCTAAAAAATCCTTTGCCCCTGCACGCATTAATTTAACAATTAATTCTACAGAGGGATTGTCTGAAATTGCGACAATTTTACAATTTGGAGCAGCTGCAGACAAATTGGTTATAAAATCTTTGTATTTTGCAAAATCAGAAGATACATCGACTATTAAAAGTGACTTTGAAAGACTTGAAAGCGTGTTATATATCTCCGAAAAATCCTTAATTTCTTCAAGACAATCAAACTTACCAAATTCTTTTAAATATCGCCTTAAAACTTCTTTTGTCGACTCAGATTCTGATAATATAATTGTTGAAATATTTTCACTCATAAAAGTACCTATCCCTACGATAAAATTCTAGCACAGCACAATAGCTAGGGCAAGAAATTAACATATAAAAACTCCACCTGATAATTACCTCAGATGGAGTTTCCCAGCTATCCTTAATCTCTTTTATGAAAATGCTTTGAATCCACGTTCCACATTCTTTTCTATGACGCCTTTTATACTGTCATACTCAGTCTGTAAAGCATTATGT
>CASGAK010000031.1 GCA_949299435.1 uncultured bacterium | reverse complement strand
TTTTCTTCCATAGCTTTTACTAATTCAGCTGCTTCTAATAAAGTTAATTTTTCAATTGATTCTAAAATTGATTCTACGTTACTCATTGTTTTCTCCTTGTATGTTTTTTTTTTTTATTTTGTACTAAACATTATGCCGCAATTAAGCAGCTTTTTGATCTCTGACAGCTGCCATAGCTCTTGTAAGTTGAGCCATAACCGCATTGACAGAATTTGCAATACCTGATGCTGGTGAATTGATTGAACCAAGTATTTTTGCAATAAGTTCTTCTTTTGAAGGTAATTTTGCTAATGCTTCTGTTTCTTGTGCTGATAACAATTTTCCATCTAAAGCTGCACCTAAAATTACACCTTTTTTGCTATCTTTGATAAATTTAGCAACAACTTTAGCAGGACTTACCTGATCTTCATATCCGAATGCCAAGGCAACAGGTCCTTTGAATGTATCATTAAGAATTTCAAAATCAGTACCTTTTACGGCAATTTTAGCTAAAGTATTTTTAGTTACCATATAATCGCCGCCTTCTTTTTGAAGAGCACGTCTTAGGTTTGTAATTTCTTCTACTGAGTAGCCTTTATATTCTGTAACTACTGCAACTTTAGCTTTTTCTAATTTTGATTTAAGAGCATCAATTTTTTCTGATTTAAATTGTTTTGTTGACATTGTCAGCTCCTTATTTTTTCTATCGACCTCATTTTTGGAGGTAAAATCTCTTAATAACAAAAAAGATTTTGCACTTCCGACCGCAAAATCACACATTTTGAACTATTTTAAAAAAACAAATAATTGCCAGTGTAACCTAGATTAGCTGATAAACATTTAACGGAAATCCGACTAATTGTCTGCGGTACTAAAGTTATAATATTATAAAACTCTTTAAAAATCAAGCACAATCTTAATATTTTTTAACCAATGACCAAACATTCTCAGGCTCGGTAGTATTATAGACACCTTTTAAATATGCTTCAAAAAGTCCATCGGGCTCTAAGTAATACCTGTTACAAAAGTTACCGTAGCATATTATTTCATTAGCCAAATTTAATTTCATCAAAATCTGCAAATCATAATACACATCTTTTAAAAGGACTTTATCATCAAAGGCATCAATAACTGAATAATATTTCAGAATCCAATTTTCTTTTCGTTGTTCTTCTCGCATTTCCTCTAGAGCTTTATCCAAAGAATATAAGAGTTTATCAACATGCGAAAACTCTTTTAGTGTTATCACAAGCTGTTCTCCGCTTTTTGCAAACTTACTCGGGGTCTCATCTTTTATTCTTGTATATAACTCACCAATTAATGCATCTTGTCTTTCTTTAGCTTCCTTTTCAATTTCTTCTTGAGGTCTTAAATCATCTATAGATCTTCGTTTAAGTGCTAGACGTACTATCAAGACAATATTTTTATATTCTAATATAGCTTGATCTGCTTCTGCACGCAATTGTGCATTAAAATCACCCTCATCTCTAGCTTTTACTTTATCTATTGAACGACTAACCTTTTTAATACTATTGGCTGAAAAGTTTTTAACTTTTGTAAGCAAACTTATGACTATTGCAAGAAATACTATAAATATAAAAATTGAACCATCTGTATTATTTGCACCTTTATTCAATGATTCTTCAAAATAAGCGTGCATGAAATTTGTAATATTATCCGCTACGGGAGTTAAAAATGCTAAATATTGACAATTTATTAAATCAAAAAACCAATAAAGAGCAAATGCTAAAATTATTACCGTTATTATTATTTGAACCATAAAGGACAAGTCTATGAACAATCTTAAAAGTTTTTTTATGAAATTCAATATGGCAACCATTTTTACCTCTTTGTTATTAATTTTCTAAAGCAATGTTGTCAATTAATCTTACATTTCCAATTTTTACAGCTATAAAAACTATTGTATCTCCATCTGCTACTTTTTTTAATTCTAAATCATTTTTATCTCTAAATTCCAAATATTCAAGATTATGACAAGGTTTCAAAAAACTGTATGCTGTTTCTGTCAAAGCCTCTACATCTTTTATACCAGAATTGTAGCATGTTTTTATATTAAATAAAATATCTTTAAGCACGAGGGCTTCTTTTCTTTGCTCCGTTGATAAGTATTTATTTCGTGAACTCATTGCTAGCCCGTCATTTTCTCTAATTATCGGACAAGGAATTATCTCTATTGGAATGCTTAAATCTTTTACCATTTTCTTAATAATTATTAACTGCTGTCTGTCTTTTTCGCCAAAAAATGCAAAATCAGGCTGCACTATATTGAATAATTTATTAACAACGGTACAAACTCCATCAAAATGACCTACTCTGGACTTTCCGCAAAGTTTATCCACATAGAAAAAAGGGGGTATTACATATGTTAAAAAGTCATTGGACATAATATGACCTTCTCCGTACATTTCTGCAGGTGATGGTGCAAAAATAATATCTACCCCTGCATCTTCAGCCAATTTTTTATCTGCATCAAGTGTTCGAGGATATTTTTCATAATCCTCTCCTGGACAAAATTGTATGGGGTTTACGAAAACCGAAACGACAGTCTTATCACACTTTTCTACACTTTTTTTTATCAAACTCAAGTGACCATTGTGTAAAGCCCCCATTGTAGGGACTAAACCAATTGTATATCCGGACTTTTTCCATTCTTTAATTTTCTCTCTTACTTCAGCTATTGTATGTAATAACATTACTCCCACCTCTTAAAAAAATTATAACACATTTTACTAAAAATTATAATACTTTCTATATTTAGAATATGCATCTTTATAATAATTTTCATTTTGATACAATTCTTGTAAAAGCTGATTGTCCGGACATAGCTTTGTTGCTTTTGCATAATCTTTTTCAAATAAATTTCTCTTACCCAATTTTCTGTTTATATATCCTCTTATTGCATAATCCCAACAAGTAATATTTTTATTTTTGTTTTTTTGCATCTTTACATTTATAACACCATAAGCTTTTTTATAATCTTCTTGTAAAATATAATTAACTGCTATAATTTGCTCCAACCCTGTTTTTTTACAAGTACTAAGTGCTAAATCATAATCTCCTTTTACAGTATATAAAAGACATAATTGCGAGATTGCTTCTTTATTTTCACTCGTCTTTACAGAATTTTCAAAAAACTGCAGTGCTTTTTCTCCCTGTTGCGAAATTAAATAATAGCTACCAAGCTCTTTTAACATTTCTGCTTTTACAGATGGTATAACTGCGGTCTTAATTGCCAATTTATGTAACTTTTCAGCATCATTTTGTGTCGCTTTATGTGAAGCTGCAAGCAGACCAAATGGAAGAGTTAAATATAAAATTATAAAAGAAATTGAGGCTAAAATCACTTGTAATCGTGTAATTTTTAGACTTTTTTGCTTGTATGAATTAACACACACAAATATTGATATTACCAACAACAATAAAACTGCTACAAATGCTAACAAAAACATTACTACTACTGTTATAAAAAGATCATTATTAATCAAAGCTGCTCTCCTTTATTTATTTTCAAAAAACTTCATTTTCCGCTGGAAATTTTCCGTTTTTCACATCTGAATCAAACTTTTTAGCACATTCTACAATCAACGCTCTCATATCTCCATATTTTCTGGCAAATTTTGGAGTAAACTCACTATATTTACCAAAAACATCATCAGATACAAGCACCTGAGAATCACAATATCTACCTGCTCCGCAAGAAACAGTCGGAATTTTAAGATTTTCAGTAATATACTTTGCACTCTCTTCAGGTATCATTTCCAATACAAGTGAAAAAGCTCCGACATTTTGAAGTTTTTCAGCTTGTTCTAAAATTTTATCAGTCGCCTCTTTTGTCTTAGCTTGAATTTTATATCCTCCTAATGTATTCAGAAATTGCGGGGTAAAACCTAAATGAGCCATAACCGGAATGCCTGAATCATTTAGCCTTTTTACCAGGTCTAGAATATAATCACTATAACCTTCAATTTTTACGGCATTTGCTCCTAATCGAAGCATTTCACCACAATTTCTTATACCTTCTGATATATCGCAGTGATAACTCATAAAAGGCATATCGGTTACAACCAGTGCTCTATTTACTCCTTTAGCCACTGCTTTTGTAAATATTTTCATTTCTTCTACACTTATGCTATGGGTTGTTTCATATCCTAATGCCACCATTGCCAGGCTATCACCTATTAAAATTACGTCAATTCCGGCTTCATCTAAATATTTTGCTGTTGAAAAGTCATATGCTGTCAATACCGAAAATTTTTCACCAGACTCTTTTAGTTTTTTTAACGTATTTATATTTACCTTTTTAATCATTAGACTGAAACTCTCTGATTATCAAATTCTTCTGAATTAAGCGACATATTTTTTTCACACTTGTGAACTTTTTTAAACCAATAGTAAATAGCTCTTGCCACACGATTCGAGCTGTGTCTTACTAGTCCTTCACGACTGTCCTCTATCAGCTTTTTCGGAAACATTTTAACACCTAATTTTTTCAAGTTCTCATAATCCAATTTTACTGGATATGAGCCTGCCAATTCATATTTTTTAGCAAGATTTGATGGTATATAGTCATTTACAAGCACTGTATCAATAATATCTTTGCTGTTTGCATGTTTCATCAAAGCTCTCACATGGTCTGAAACTGAATAATTATCAGTTTCACCGGGCTGAGTCATAATATTACATACATATATTTTCTTAGCTTTTGATTTTGCAATCTCATTTGAAATTTCACTTATCAAAAGATTTGGTATGACACTTGTATAAAGGCTTCCCGGGCCAAGAATTATCAAATCAGCATCTTTTATTGCTAAAATTACATCTTCCAATGCTCTGCAATGGCTTGGATCTGTGAATAGTCTTTTTATTCGTCCATGAGCTTCGGGGATATTTGACTCACCATGAATTATACGACCATCTTCCATTTCAGCTACAAGTTTCATATCATCTAAAGTTGATGGAAGCACTCTGCCTCTGATTGATAATACGTTTGAAGATTCTTTAACTGCACGCACCATATCTCCTGTAATTGCACACAATGCAGTTAAAAACAGATTACCGAAACTGTGACCCTCCAAACCTTCTCCTGATTTGAATCTGTATTGAAACAATTTAGTAATCAAATCTTCATCATCAGCTAAAGCTGCTATACAATTTCGGATATCACCGGGTGGCAAAATACCCATATCTTCACGTAATCTTCCTGAACTGCCCCCGTCATCTCCGACTGTAACTACGGCTGTTATATTATTTGTTATATGTTTTATCCCCTTTAACAACATTGAAAGCCCTGTTCCGCCGCCTACAGCAACAATCTTAGGACCTCTGTTTAATTTTCTGCGTCTGTATAATGCTTCTAAAATATTTTCATTGCCTTTTTCTGAATTTAATCCAAGCATTGAAATATTTGTCTTTTGCCAGCCTTTAAAAAATATTCCGGCACCAAACATAACTATTGCAAAAGCTAACCATTCAGTCGACACATTCATAGCAATTTTTCTAATAAATTGCATTGTATAAAATACAGGTTTTATATCACAAAGGATTAAAAATCCTATCGTCATCATCAACGCACCTAAAAATATCATTGCAAACCAACGTTTTACTTGCAATCCCGGAACTAACCAGGCTGCATCTTTAGGCATTCTCATATTATTTCTGAAGTTTTTCATCACTAGTTTCCCTATTTGCTATTCAACCCAGCCTGAGGCATATGCATTTTTATAATTTACAGGCACCGGGGTTATTAATTTACTTGATTCTTGTGCTATTTCTAAAATATTTGGAAGTTTATTTGAAAAATGGATTGTATCAGCATTTAATATTGTTTTTCCACCCTCGCGGTTCAATACTTGCGAATTATTCAATATAGTTCTTAATCTGCTTATGTTATCAAATACGCTTGAATTATCCTTTATTGCAAAATCAATTGTTCCATCTACATTGTAAGTTTTTTCCAAATGTACTTCCTCGGCTATAGGCAAGTTTATGTACTCACCTACTTTTTGAGTCACATCTCCTGAGGCTCCGTAATAGACAAGCCATTTTGAACATTTTTTTACAGCTTTGGCAATTGCACATGCAAATTGAAAATCTTCTGCTGCTTGTTTATACATTGCACCATGAGGTCGAACATGCTCTATTTCCATATTGAAACTTTTTGCGAATGACATTATTGCACCTACTTGATATATTACAAGTGCTTCTATTTCATCTTCGTCCAAGTCCATAGCTCTATAGCCGAAGCCTTGAATGTCATCAAAGCCGATATGGGCACCTACAACCACATTCTTTTGCTTTGCAGCCAAAAGAGCTTTTTGAATTGTCAGAGGATCTCCAGCATGAAATCCACAGGAAATATTTACAGAACTTACGTAATCCAACAATTCATATTCGGAATTGTTTTTATACACTCCGAAACTTTGTGCTAAATCACAATTAAAATCTATATTCTTTATTTGTCTTCTTTCCGGTTTTTCCAATTGTTGTTGCATAACTTTCCCTTGTAGTAGTTAAATAATACTTTAATTATACTCTCAAAATATTTTATTACCACAATCTTTACATAAAATTTACCTTATATATAAAACTGACCTTATTTACTTGTTCACCCATTACTTGAGCAGTAATCCGTTTAAATGTATAAATTTTCTCTATAAAATTTCTTCCCATTCTTTATCGTAATTTTTCTTATAACCAAAGCGGGCACAGACAAATGTCTGTGCCCGCTTTGATATCTTTTAGAACTAACTATTTTGCTTGATTTTTGTTAACAGCTTTAGTTAATCTTGATTTTTTTCTGGCTGCTGTGTTCTTGTGAAGTATACCTTTTGATACAGCTTTATCACATAATTGATATGCTTTTGACAGTGCTGCATTTAATGCTTCTTTATCATCAGTTGTACTTAATTCAAGAACTTTTTTAACCGCAGTTTTGATTGATGATTTCATTGCTACGTTTCTTAATCTGTTTCTTTCTGCGATTAATACTCTTTTTTTAGAAGATTTAATATTTGCCATTTTATTTTGCCTTTCTTTACTCTTACGTTCGGTTAATGACTCCGAACTCATCTGAGGATGTGAGCAATATTATATTTAATATAAAAACTCTTATTTTTCAAGGGTTTTATTAAAAGATTTTAAGCAGTCTTATTTGTTTGAAAAAGTTCCCTCTATCATTTCATCTGTATATTTACCACCTTTTTCTACTGCCATGCAACTAACATTACTACCTGAAGCCCTTATATGAGAGCCGGTGCCTTTTATTTGAAATGTAAACATATCATAACCCCATTTATTTGGTCCGCTTTTTCCGTTTATATCCACTAACCACACAGGAAAGCTGTTATCTTGATAAGGAATAATTATCATTCCGTTTTTCAAAACATGAACAGTTAAATTATTTAGAATATTTTGTTTTCTAAAATTTGAACAATTGCGAGTGTTTGCAGTTACCTCCTCATCTGTCATATCAGGATTGTTATGTTGTTTCACTGTATCTACTCCATCATAATCAGGTATACAACCCTTTTTATAAGCCTGACCTTTACAAGTATTTATCACTTGAAGCTTTTTATCTATTTCTTCCATGAATCTTGCACATTCATTAAATCTTCCGTTATAGTCACTAGGTAAAGGACTCCCGTCTGCTAATGCAGATTTAGTACAATTTCCATAATCATCTGTTTCTACACACTTAGTTGCAGCCTTTTGTTCCCAATAGTAGCATTCAGGTACATAATCCCAATCTGCTCTTATTTTTAGCACTGTCTGCTGTAGTAATGAATATGCAACTTTAAATTGCTCCTGTAAAACTTTTTGCTGATAATTCTTTATCAACTGCGGCAAAGTCAGTGCTGCGATTATTCCGATTATGCCCAAGGTAATTAGCACTTCTGCCAATGTAAAAGCACATTTTTTCTCATTTTGTGCAGGGCTAAATATATATTCACCCTTTGTTGCGTTAAAACGGCGTACTCTACATTTTAATAAGGGTTTCAATAATTCTTTGGATATTAATGCTTTTTTCATACCGACCTCTGTATTACCTAATATAATATTCATTTTATCACTTTTTTGGTCGGCTTGCAATATTTTTAAATTTTTCCTTT
>CASGAK010000030.1 GCA_949299435.1 uncultured bacterium | reverse complement strand
GGAAGGGATTCGAACCCTCGGTGGAATTGCTCCCACACAACCTTTCCAAGATTGCACCTTAAACCGCTCGGACACCTCTCTATTTAATTAGCTTGTTTTCAGGTTTTGTATGCATTTTTATTTGCTCATATATCAAACCTGATTTTTATATCTTTAATATACCACAAATATTTTCATGGTAGAATATTCCTATGCAAAAAAAAGTTTCAAAGGTTAATAGAGGTATTCGAGGGGAAGTTATAATACCTTCTGATAAGTCTATTTCTCACAGGGCGGTTATTTTCGCATCACTTGCAAATGGGCAGTCTGTTATTAAAAATTTTTCTGATGGTCAGGACCCTCTATCTTCTTTGGATGTCTGCAGGGCATTAGGAGCTGAGGTAGAGTTAGGAAATGATTTAATAATCAATTCTAAGGGGATACTGCAAAAACCAAGTTTCCCTTTGAATTGCGGAAATTCAGGTACTACGATAAGACTTATTTCCGGTGTTTTAGCAGGTCAAAATTTTGAGTCTGAATTATATGGTGATGAAAGTCTTTCAAAGCGTCCTATGCGACGGATTATAGAGCCGTTATCGTTTATGGGTGCTCAAATTTCTTCTATAGATGGTCATGCCCCTTTGAAAATTTCGGGAAGTTCTCTTTGTGGAATTGATTATCATTCAAAGTTAGCTTCTGCACAAGTTAAATCTTGTCTTTTGCTTGCCGGGCTTAACGCTGAGGGGTGCACATCTTTTACGGAACCTTATTTGTCCAGAAACCATTCTGAGATACTTTTGGATTATATGGGGGCCGATATTTCTTGTGAAAATAATACGGTTAAAATTCAAAAATCAGAATTAAGACCTTGTTGTATCGAAATTCCTGGGGATATTTCGTCTGCGGCTTATTTTATAGTCGCGGCTCTTATTATTCCTAATTCTGATATAATTCTCAAAAATGTCGGGCTTAATCATACTCGTACTGGCATTTTAGATGTAGTAAGGCTTATGGGTGGAAATGTTGAAATCTTGGATAAGAGAAATTCTTGCGGAGAAGATGTTGGAGATATTCGAGTAAAATATTCAAATTTAAAAGGGTGTGTGATTGAAAAGGATTTAATTCCCCGATTAATTGATGAATTGCCCATTATAGCTGTGTTGGCAACCCAAGCTGAGGGTGTTACAGAGATTAAAGATGCTCAGGATTTGAGAAACAAAGAATCTGACAGAATTAAAGCAGTTGTAAAAGAACTTTCAGCTATAGGAGCTGATATTTCAGAACGTGATGACGGGTTTGTTATCAATGGTAAAACTGTTTTGAAAGGCGGAGCTGTCGTTGAAGCCTATCATGATCACAGGCTTGCAATGAGTTTGTTTGTCGCTGGACTTGTCGCTCAAAATGATATATTTATTAATGGATTTGAGTGGGTTAATATTTCGTTTCCCGATTTTGAAAAATTATTTAATTCTACTTTTTAGCTCATCTTTTTAAATGAGTTTTTTAAATTTTTATTGACATTTGAAGTGTAAATCTATAATATTTATGTATGAGAAAAAATAATTACGTAGATAGTTTTAATAAAAAAACTTTGAAGTTAGGAGTTAAAGAGAAAATATCCGCAGCTGTTGGTGCATTAGTTTTGGTGGCTGGTTATTTTATGTTTTTTCATGTGGATAAAACACCATATGGTTATGTAGATATTCCTGATAAATTAGATGAGTATTTAAAAGAATCATCATATTATTCAAGTGCTTATAAAAGCGGTAAAATGGTTGTATTTTTCTATAGTGATAAAGATGATACTTATAAATATGAAAAAACTTTTAAAGATAATATTGAAAGAGTGCAATTAATCGATAAAATTAGTAATCTGTATGAGTTTGTTAATTTCCGCAGACTGAGAAATAATATATTGATGGAAGATGATGGCGAGAAAATTTTAAAAGGTGAAAAATTACTTAAAAAAACTTGCAGAAAATTCTGTATCATGAATCCTAAGAAAAAGTCACTATATTTCTATTTTGAGCCTCGACCGAGAGATTCTCAGTATTTGGAAGGTAATTTGGAAAAATTGGAATTTTGGGGTATTCAGCCCGATTAAATTCTAAAAAATTGTGTTGCAATGTGTTATATAATATACCATTTGCTTGTTTGAAAGGCTCCAAAATAAAGAGCCGTAACCGAATTAAATAGTGGCAGACAAGAGAGCTTAATAAATTATAGCATTCGATTTTTGTGATCGGTAGTTTTTGTGTATTATATTCGGATAAAATAATATAAAAACTAATTATTGTTTTTATACTCGATGTTGTAAAAAAACACAAAAAATGGGACCGGAGGGATTCGAACCCACGACCAAGGGATTATGAGTCCCCTGCGCTACCGCTGCGCCACAGTCCCAAATGGGGGTTATCTTAGTTGACTTTTTTAAGATACCAAAAAAGTTTAAAAAAATCAAGCCTTTATTTCTGATTTATTATTTGAAAATATTTGATTAGCTCCGAGTATTAAATTGTCCGCATCTGAATAAATTTTACAGCCTGATGCTATAGCTGAATTTTTAATAGTAACGTTATCTGCTATTTCTACATCATTCCAAATAATACTGTCGATTATTGTTATATTCTTGCCTAATTTACAATTGTTGCCTAAAGTTGATTCACCGATAAAGGTTGTACTCTTTGGTATTTCAGTATTGCCTTTTAGGTATCTGCCGCGTTCTGTTCTTATAATTTGTGAATGGTTAAAAGAACATTGTCCGTTAAAAAGATCCTTTACTGACTGTTTGTATTGTGCAATAGTTCCTATATCTGTCCAGTATTCACCAATTTCAAAGGTGTTAATTCCTTTTTTACTTAGCAATTCCGGAAATACGTTTTTGGCGAAATCGTAAAAAGTATTTTCAGGTATATAGTTGAAAATTTCATAGTTAAAAATATAAATACCTGTATTTATATAGTTACTTTTTGCTTCTTCAATAGAAGGTTTTTCTTGGAATTCTTTTATGAAACCTCTATCATCAGTTACAACAACACCGAAATGAGATACTTCTGAGTGTGGAATTTTTTTAATGCCGATAGTTGCGATAGCACCGCTTTTTATATGAGCTTCAATTCCTTTTGCTAAATCAGCATTGGTAAGTCCATCAGCTGACAATACTATAAAATTTTCTCCTGGACTAAAGAAGTCTTGACATTTTTTTAGTCCACCTGCAGTGCCAGAGAGGTTATCTTCTTTTATGTAATTGAAGTTAATTCCGATATTATTATTACTGTATCTGTCAATTATTTGCTCAGCAAGGTAGTATGTATTGCAAATTACATCTGTTATGTTTATCTTTTTTAAATTTTCAAAAAGAATATCCATAACAGGTCGATTTGCAACTGTAATAAGTGGTTTAGGTACTGACAATGTTAAGGGCTCTAATCTTGATCCTACTCCTGCTGCCATTACCATTGCTTTTTTTATTGAATTACCAGCCATGCTCTATACCTTTTAAAATTCTATTAAAAATATTCTCTCACAAAAATATATATTGTAAATTATACTATAAACAGCTTACGTTATAAAATAATAAACTATTGACATAGAATGCTTGTTTTGCTAGAATTATGGCGAAAAACTTTTGTATATTTGGGTGCGTGGCGCAGTGGTAGCGCAGTTGACTCTTAATCAATTGGTCGTGGGTTCGAATCCCACTGCACCCATATTTTATTTTTGTTTTTTCTTAGCACGCTCTTTTAAAGACTCTTTGGCATATTCAATCGCCTCGAGCTCATTGTAAAATACTCTTTCTTCACCTATTTGCTCAATAATAGAATGACTTTTTAATTGCTCTAGTACATTTTCGTTTTTTACTACAAGGATAAATTTTATATGCTGTGACTTTAACCTGATTATAATATCTTCAAGAGCAAAAATTGCTGAAATGTCAAGCAAATCATCACTTTCATAGTTTAATATAAGGTATTTTGTGCCCAACATATCTTCAAATTTTGATATAATTTGAGTAGCAGATCCAAAAAAGAATTGTCCTGAGATATGTACTACGCGGATTTTATGTCTGTAATCAGCTTCAAGTACTTTTTCCAGCTTCATAATATCTTTATCATAAACTGATTTTTGAATAATATGAGCTTTATCTGCAACACGTTTTGCATATAAAAGTGCTGCCAGAGTAATTCCTGCACCTACAGCAAAAATCAGATTGTAAAATACGGTAAGCAAAAATACCAAAATAAGTACATACAAATCATCTTTCGGTGCAAATTTTATAACTTTAATCAATTTAACATCAATTATGTCATATCCGATTTTAATGAGTATACCTGCTAATACTGTAAGCGGTATTTCAGCGACAAAACCTGAAAATTTAAATAGAAGTACGCATAAAATAATCGGATTAACGACTGCTGCAATTTTAGTTGTAGCACCTGTGTTTATTGCAGCTACTGTCCTCATTGTAGCTGCAGTACCGCATAAGGAACCGCTCATAGCACATACAATATTTCCAACTCCTTGAGAAAATAAAAGTCTTTTAGGATTATGTTTAGTTTTTGTTAAACTGTCAGCGACGAGGCCTGTGAGCATACTTTCTGCGGATAATACTACCGCCAAAGTAGCTGCATAGGGAATATAATTAACAATCTTTTCAAAATCGAAAACAGGCAGATTTATTTGTGGAAAGTTTACTGATATTGTTGAAATTTTAGGAATATCTAAGCCTAGCTTGATTGAGATAATTGTACATACTATTAGTGCGATAATTTGCGATGGAAAATATTTATTTACTTTTTTAGGTATACCGAATACTATTAACAAAGTCAGCAGCCCAAGCCACATTGCAGGCATGTTTATATTTTGTAAATTAATAATAAATTGCTTGATACTTTCAAAAGTATTAGAAATAGTTGAATGTCCGATTAGCGGGTTTAATTGTATAAGAATAATAATAACCCCTACCCCGTTCATAAAACCTGATATGACAGGGTATGGTACATATTTTACAATATCAGAAATGTTTGTAGCTGAAAACAGAATCTGAATCACAGCAGCAAGAAGCATAACAGTTATCACTGCCTGCATATCAAACCCGAGTATTGCTGCAATAGATGCAATAACTATCGTCATAGGACCTGTAGGACCTGAAATCATAGGAATTTTTGTACCAATAATTCCGGCAACGAAACACAAAATTATTGCCCCCCAAATGCCTGCTCCTGCTCCAAATCCTGTTGCAACACCAAAAGCAAGAGCTTGAGGTAACGCGACTATTGCGGAATTTATTCCGCCTAAAATATCCCCTGATAAAATTTGTAATCTGTCTTTGAAATTCATTAAATGAAGTCTAGCAAAAAAAAATTAAAACGTCAAAACTATTCTTTTACTCCGCCTTGCAGGATATCTTGAATGAAAAATCTTTTCCCGACAAGAAAAACTCCTATTACAGGGATTGTACAAATTACAGAACAAGCTAAAAGTTGTCCCCATAGTGTGACTTCGCGAAAACTGCCTTTAAAAATGGCAAGTCCTACAGGTAATGTTCTCATACTCTCAGTATTAGTTACGATAAGAGGCCACATAAAACTGTTCCAGGTAGTAACGAATGTAAAAAGTGCTAAAGTCGCAACAGTCGGCATTGCAAGAGGCAAGGCAATTTTAAAAAAAGTTTCAAAAATATTACAACCGTCAATTTTTGCGGATTCTTCCAAGTCTTTAGGAAGTCCAAGAAAATATTGCCTCATCATAAAAATCCCAAGTCCCCCGAAAAGTCCCGGTAAAATTAAAGCTGAATACGTATTTATCATATTTAATTCACGCATAAGAAAAAACAGCGGAATAATATTTACTTGAGGTGGTATAAGCATAGTTATGAGAATAATTAAAAAAAGTGCATTTTTAAATTTAAATTTTAATCTGGCAAATGCATATCCCGCAAGGGCAGCAAAGATAACTTGTCCTAAAGTAGTTATTGAAGCAACAATCAGGCTGTTCAGAAAATATCTTACCAGCGGAATTTCATTAAGAACGTTTTTATAATTATCTACAGTTAAATTCCCATAAAATAATTTTGAGGTTTGCATAAAAATAGAATTTTCTTCAGCAAACGAAAGATTCACCATTGCAATGAACGGATAAATCATACTTACTGCAATCGCAACCAAAATTGTATACCCTAAAAAAGTTCTGAGCTTTTTCATAAACAGATTATATCACTAAAATTAATTCATATAAGATTTTGTCCGTACAAATTTCAGTTCATACCCGAGAATTTTTCCAATCAATTTGGCTTCTTCAAACTTCAAAGTCCCACGCATTAATTTTTGCGAAATATTTGACTGAGAGTAATATTTCCCGCTGGCTTCGGTCATATATTTAGCCAACTGTGTGATAGATACGTCATTTTCGGCAAGAATAGTTTTAATATCGGTCCTTATACTCATAAACACAATCCATTTTGCTGTTATATTGACATATTTATTACTGCATGGTAAATTTTATTATTATATAGGAATAAATATTTCTATATAATAATAGCATGTGTAATATTTTTTAATAATCAGTAAGGAAGGTAATTATGAAAAAAATAGCATTTACGATGGCTGAAGTGTTGATTACTTTGGGGATAATAGGGGTAGTAGCAGCGATGACATTGCCAACACTTGTTAATAAATATAAAGAGCAAGAAACAGTGACAAGGGTAAAGAAATTCTACAGTGTATTTTCACAGGCTTATACTATGGCAATATTGCAGAATGGTACTTTGGATACTTGGGGGTTGCAAGATTCCGAATCCGTTATTGATGATAACGGATTGAGTCTACATGCAGAAGAATCCTTGAAAGAATATGACAAATTTTTTAAAATTATGAAACCGTATTTAAAAAAGATAACTTATAAGCCGTTGAAAAATGCAAAACTGGGGGACCCTTCTTATGGTTATGGCTATGTATTAGCAGATGGGACTGCGATAGTCGGACTTTGGCTTACGCCCTCAAAATGTGCTGAAAATCCAAAAGCGGCTTGCGGGGATTTTTATATATCGACTGATGGTAAAGGACTTTATGAATATCCCAGCTTAAAGGTAAGAAACCGTGTTTTTGCATTTATTCTGTATAAAGACAGAATTTTCCCTTATGGAACTGGTGATGCATCATTTAAAGAATACTGTCTGAAAGGAAACAATTACTCCCGCTGCTCAGGCTGGGTAATTGCAAATGGAAATATGGACTATTTGCATTGTAGTGATTTGAGCTTTACTTCTAAAACTAAATGTAAGCAATAATTAGTAAATAAAATCAACTAGATTGCCAAAAAAAGGAATGCAAACATAAAACAAAGAGAAATTGAACTTAATAAAAACCAGGTATGCATAACCGGGTGTTGATATTCCCAAATTTCTTTTAAAGTGGATGCTGCGTTTTCAATTGTCTGCATATCATTTCTCCAAAAACTCTATTAACATTATCTATTTTCTATATTTATCAAAAATTGACATCACCTAATCGGTTGATTATTTTCCACCTTTAGGGTATTATCCGGTTATGGGAAAAGTTGAATTATTAATGCCGGCAGGCAATCTTGAAAAACTGGAATATGCAGTCCGCTACGGAGCTGACGCCGTATACCTGGGTGTCGTAGATTTTAGTTTAAGAGCTATGCGAAAAGGTAATTTAATTACTTTGGAAAACTTAAAATCAGCTGTAGATTTGGCTCACAAATTAGGAGCAAAAGCGTACGTAACTTTAAATATCTTTGCATTTAATCAGGATATAAAACTTTTAGAGCAATGTGTAGATAAATTCAAAGATGCCAATCCTGATGCTTTTATCGTGAGTGATTTTGGAATTTTTAATTTATTAAGAAAAAATGCACCCAAAGTCCCAATCCATGTAAGTACCCAAACAAATACACTAAATTATGAGAGTGTAAAATTTTGGCAGGATTTAGGTGCCACAAGAGTTATTTTAGCAAGAGAATTACCGATATCAGATGTAGCAGAAATAAGAAAAAGAGTTCCAGATATAGAATTAGAATGCTTTGTGCACGGCTCTCAATGTGTATCATTTTCAGGCAGATGTCTTTTAAGTGATTATTTTACTAAAGGCGAAAGAAAAGCCAATCATGGTAACTGCTCTCAGCCTTGTCGTTGGAGCTATAAACTGGTAGAAAGTACTCGTCCTAATGAGTATTATGAAATTAATCAAGATGAACGAGGCTCTCACATATTAAGTCCAAAGGATCTTTGTTTAGTAGAGTATCTTGCTCAAATGATTGATGCTGGAATAGATTCCTTTAAAGTTGAAGGTCGTACAAAAAGTTTGTATTATGTTTCAGCTGTTGCAAAGGCCTATCGACAAGCAATAGATGAAGTTTTGCAAAATCCGAATGCAGATTTGCATAAGTATTTTATAGAACTTCAAAAAGTCGGGAATCGTGGATATACAACAGGTTTTGCACTGGGTGATAATAACAGTGAAAGTTACAGCTACGATATTTCAAAAGGGCTTGCAGGAGCGGACTTTTTATGCGAATTCAAAGGTGAAAAAACTCCTATGAAAACAGAAGAAGGTATATTTTATGCCGTAAAAATAAAAAATAAAATGCTGATAGGAGATGAAGTTGAAATTATAACCCCGCAAGACCAATTTAAAACGAGGTTAATATCAGTGAAAGATGAAAACGGAATTGACTTACCATTAGCTAATACAAATGACGATGTATATTTAAAATTTGAAATGACACCAAAAGATTATAAATATGCACTTGTTCGAACTATAGGAGTAAAAACTCATGTTTCTTAAACCTGATTATAATTTGGAAAATATATACGCAATAGATTTAGAAGCTCTAAAAAAACAAGGCATAAAAGCAATATTGTTTGATTTAGACAGTACTATAATGGCTTCAAAGTCAGCGACATACTCAGAGCAAACTCTATCTTGGCTTGAGAATGTAAAAAAAGATTTTTTTGTCGCTGTAATATCAAATAATAATAATTCTGAATATATAAACAAAGTAAAATCTATTTCAAATTTTCCGATGGTTTTTGATGCAAAAAAACCTCAAGTAAAAAACGGATTAAGATTTTTAAAGGAATATAATGTTAATCCTCAAGAAGCAGTAATGGTAGGAGATAGACCTCTAACTGATGTTTGGTTTGGTAAAAAGTTAGGTTGTAAGACGATATTGGTGGATTCAATAACTGCCAAAACAGAGAAAAAAATTGTGCGATTTGTGAGGAAACTGGAACGTTTGTGTGTAAAGTCATAATAAAAAATATATAGGGTTGAATTTCAATATATAAAATGTTATAATAGAGAATAAACGAATCTAGATGAGGAATTAATAAATGCAGCATAAGGTAAATACACTGAGCCTTAGTATTGGGAGTTTTTTAGAAAAAGTTGTTCAAAAAGAACAAAAAGCATTTTCTTTGGCGGAAATGCTGTTGGTTTTGCTGATAATGTCATTCATAGCGATAAGTTTACCGATGATACACTTTAAAAAATCGGAATTAAAAACTAAACGTACCCCCCATGGTCGATATGAATGTTTTTATGATGCTGCAGGCAACTTAATGCAGTATTCTGTAAATGAGGAGGGTGCTAAAAATGGTCCAGTCGGAGTAACAGAATGTCGTTTTACCCCGCCAAAGAATGCCATATACTTTTTGGTTCACGCAGTAGGTGGCGGTGGCGGAGCCTCAACTGCATCAGGCTCAGGCTCAGTAAGTACAGGTACTACAGAGGGTGCGGGTGTAACTTATACAGCAAGTCAAATTAACGACTTTCCTGCTTGGGCAAAGAATGCAGTGGCTGCAGGATATTTAAGTTATGCCGGAGATACTTTAGATCCACCTTATGAAGTTATAAAAACAGGAGCAAGAGCAACAATAAATTATGGAATGGCTGGTGGAGCAGGGAACACACGCTCAATGTTTTTCCCGAATTTAACAAATGTACAACTTGTAATGAAACCTGGTAAAGGAGGAAATTTAGGTCAAGCTGGAAATAATACTATAGTTGAGTTTTATGCTTTAGATAGAGATAATTCTAATACTGCCATTTCAAAACTGGCGACGATAGAAGCCGAAGGCGGTACAGGCGGCTCAGGCTCAGGACAGCTTCCATTATGGTTAGATGGTGATTTTTCTTTGTGTGATATCAAAGATTTACCTGGGCGGAAATTCAATGAAGCGGCTTTCGATTCAAGTATAGAAATGGACCATGATACCAAAATGGAATCTGCAATGGAAGAGGCTTTGGCTGGAAGTGGTGGTGCCGGAGCATATTTTAACCCGAGTCCAAGTGCGGTTACTTATAAAATAACAGGCTATCATAACGGATCTAAAGTAACCAATGTAGTACCTTCAGATGTTGTGAAAAAGCCGACTTGTGACTATCCTACGTTATGCGATAACCAAGCTGTTGGATCTTCACACCAAAATAATTGTCCCGCAGAAGCTGGTAGAAATGGAGCTGTTGTAATATTATGGTAAATAAAATTAATCAAAACAGATATATTCCAGGGTTTTCATTGCTTGAGGCTTGTATCACAATGCTAATAGCAGCGATATTTATAGCTATGTGTGCTAATGCATATACCAAAAGAAATGTTACCTATCAAGAGTCTGATGGGCATGGTCGGTATGAATGCTATAAAGTAGGTGGCGGTGTTGCACAGAGATATGTAGAAAATAACAGTGCAAGAGATATCTCCGGCTCCACCTGTATATTCAGACCTCCAAGATACGCTAAGTATATATTGATAAATGCAACCGGAGGCGGCTCATCAGGAGGTAGTCTTTCAGGTGAATTTATAAGCTCATTTTTCAGCTCAATAGATGAGCCTTTGACAATTCAACCCGGAGGTGTCGCTGGTGTTACACGTGTATATAAAAACAATCAAGAAATAGTTTCAGCCGCAGGCAGCAGTTCTGATATGGTTGTAATTAGCTCTACTGTTGATAAGGTAAAAAATTGTACCGTAGGTGACGGAATCAAAGCATCTTCAGCCGATCCTACGACAAGTCCTCCATTTGATTGCGGTATTGAACCTTTCTGTGCTCAGGACGGGTCCAATATAAGAGTTAGATATTGCAGAACTAAAACTGATTATGAGGAAATGTCAATACCGATTACAGATTTGAAAGCTAACAGAATTTCTTATTCTGGTAGTAAAATTTCTTATCAAGATATTCAAGATTATGTAAACAAAGGTGGTTTTACAGCAGCACAAGCCGTCAGTATGATAAGAAATAATAACCGTGCATATAACTCCTACTTTACATTAGATGTAGAATTTGATGTAACATTAACTGAGGAATCCTTAATGGAAAATTATTTAAAGATATTAGGAGTTACAGGAGGTATAGCAGATATAAATCCCGGAGCACCAAATAGTGCAGGAGGGGTTGTAATCCTTTGGTAAAGTCAATTGGTTGATTTTAATTCAACAAGATGTTATAATAAGAAATGTCAGTTTATTAATTAATAAAGGTGAATAGCGATGAATAAAAAGAGGATTTTGGGTGGATTTTCCCTTGTAGAGATGATGTTATTGCTTCTGATTGTATCATTAATGATAGCATCAGGGGTTACTGTTATATCCAAAAAACACGTAAAAGTACCACATTTAGCAATGCATGGATCTTATATGTGTTACTATAAAAATGTGGATGGAGTTCCAACGCTTTGGGAAGAACGTTATATTGGAACAGGATTGAATAAAAAGACTTTGGATCAGGAAGCAACAGGGGGAGAATGTCTATTCACACCACCTGACAGAGTTTCATATTTACATATTCAAGCGACAGCAGGCGGTGGTGGCGGCGGTGACGCAGGCTACAGAGGCGGTAATATAATTACCAAAAAGTCTGCTGTTGATAAAATTTCACCTTTTAAAATAACACCTGAACTATTTGTTGACTTAAAGGGATTGGGACAGGTGCATTTGGATAGTTATGGCGGATACATTTATGCTTATGCAAATGCTGTAGGTGATAATGGTGATTCCGGTGCTGGCGGTAATCTTTACTATATAGAAAAAGATGGTTCTACTGTTTGTAAAAAATTCAGACACTGGGAATATGAGGGAACTGACGGTAAATATTGGGAATGTAAAAAAGAACCATTTGAAACTTGTGCATCTTATCAAGAATGTTATGTATCTGGTCATGACCGTTGTCCCCATGAATCCTATTATCCGAACGGTTGTACAGATTCAGAGGGTAATACCTACGGTTGTTGGAAAGTAGATTATTACTATGATTGCAATTGGGGATCTGCTTCTTGTAAAAAGGGTAGAGAGCCTTATTCTATCTTTACAAGGGAATCTGAACTTGAGGATGTAAGGGTAACAGATTATTATATAACGGATTGGGCTCTTGATGCACCTAAACATTATAAAGTGAAAGGTGAGGCTAATGGGGTAGCTACTAAAGAGGAACGTCAAGTAAGACGTGAACAACAGTCATCTTCTACAACATTATGTAGTTTTGGTAATACAGTCAAATTTGCAGGCTACTTGTCAGACGGTATTTTTGGCTCATTTACAGGACTAGATGGTGTTGGAGTATCTTGCTCTACAGCTGGTATAATTGAAGGGTATGGTGATGATATGTACCCGATAGTAATAGGTCAGACAGCACCTCCTCATACTGCAGTTACAGCTCCTTCTTCAAAATATTATAAAGAAAAAATCGAATATGATCCATCAGAAAAGAACCCAACAGCTTATGGTAGCTTATGTTATAGTGAAGCAAATCCTAATGAGAGTTCAAATATTCCTGGTCGTGATATTCCGAATTGCGATACTTTTAGCATACCATTTTTTGGTTCTAGTGATCCTGGACCTGGATACAAAGAACCAGGAAATTATCCTATTTATAAAGATTATACAGTAAGTAATGGATTTTATAACTATAGTTGTCCTTCTTGGGATGTAATGGATTATAGTTCGTGTGGTCCAAGTATAGAAGTATGTATAAATCGATATTATACAAGCGAGCCTGAATGCCATTGGAGACCTTTGTCTGAGGATCCTTCTGCTTGTGAAAAAGTATGTGAAAAATGCATTTCTGGAGCATCTTATACTCCGCCTAGCAGTAGTGAAGAAATCTATATCGCTGGTATGATTGAGGGCGGTGCAAAAAGTGATGGTACTCAATGTTCTTTAGGAGGAGTTCGTGCGGGCTTTAATATCACGTATGAAGGAGAATCTTCTGTAGTACCGGGTATACGTGGCAGTGATAAAAACTGTACTACAGCATCAGGTACAAAATATAGTGCGTATTACTCAGAAGCAGAATGGAATTCTCAACCTAAATGTAGAACAGAAAGTGGTACTGATACATTAGGTTATGCTAAAATTACATTGAATGGTAATACTTGTATAGCCAACCAAAAACCACCTACAAAAGGTACGGGTGCTAAAAAAGACTTTACTGGACCTGGTACACCAACCCCTGGAGAAAAAGGTGAAGACGGTACTGGTACTGGTGGCGGTACTGCAGAAGGTAGTAATTTTGTTGGTTACTATATAGATAATATTGCAAAGGAAAACTACAAATATTCTTATCAATACACATGGGATACAAATTACATGCAGTATGGTGACGGTGGAAAAGCCGGTGAATACCAAACTAAGATTGTACGTGCTATAAAAGATAAAGCAATACGTATTGTCGTCGGTCGCGGTGGAGCCGGTGGTGCAGAAGGAACCGGAAATTCAGGTGAAAACGGTGAAGATACTGTAATTGAAGGTATTATGACCGTTAAAGGAGGAGCCGGCGGTCCTGGTGGTCTTATGACTCCGGTTGAACAATTACCAATATACTATTCTGGTTTAGACTTTACAAAGATGAAAGTTGGTAACCCTGGAGAAAAACGTACTTCTACAAGTATCAAATCTAATATAATGAACTTGATATTACCTATTGATAATGAATTTACATTACAACAATGGGTAACTGTATCAGGTGAAGGCGGCAACGGAGGCGGCTCTACTAATATATGTTGGGCAAGTGAATGGAGACGTTGGTTTGAAGGTCAAGAATTACATCCAGATTACTCTATACGAGCTGAGGATGTAGCATGCAGAACAGGTACTTATTGGTCTTCAACTCCTGTCGCAGAAGACGGATTAGATGGACTCGTACTTATCAGATGGTAATTT
>CASGAK010000029.1 GCA_949299435.1 uncultured bacterium | reverse complement strand
TGCCCTGGGCCAGACTTGAACTGGCACTGAGTTATTCACCCAATTGGATTTTAAGTCCAACGCGTCTACCGATTCCGCCACCAGGGCTTAATTTATTCATTTGTCACTTCTTTAGTTTATTTTAAACATACTTTATTGTCAATATCATCTTTTTCTGTATCTAAAAAATCTCTTAGTTCTTTAATTTTGTCGTTAAAACGCTCTATAAGCTCAAAAAGATATTTATTGATTACATCAACCTTATTTAAGGTCGTTTTACCGAAAAGAGCAGGGTATTGAATGTTATCAAACAGCATATTTTTAAATTCAATTATATATTCATAAAGTTTAACTTCTATAAAATCCTTATATTCACATAAATCAATAAATAATTCAGAAGTTAAAGTTTTTGCTTTAGTAATATTTGATTTTTTCAAGTATTTTTGTATTTTAACCAGTTTTTCATATAATTTAGTATACATATTTAAAAGGGAGCGTTTCTTCTCGGGCAAAAATTCATTAAAATAATCCATAGTCTGAGAGTACCCTAATTGCATTAAATGTCTTCTTTTTTCTTCACACATGTTAAAATCAACAATATTAATATCACCGGTATTAATGACGATATAATCAAACATGTCTTTTTTGCCATAAATATCAATAATAAAAGTAGTTGCCATTGAAGTAGTAAATGCATATAAGGAATTAACAAATTCTATAGTATTCATGTCATTACCTTCAAAGTCACCTTCAAGTCTGAATTCTAAAATTCTTTCGTTTGCCGGCATTAAATGCTTTGACAGTTTCCACATAGGCCAGCTTTTTTGCAAATCTCCATCAACTAAAATTCGGTTGTTGTATTCTATAGGACGCATTAAACCGGGCATTCCACAAGAAATTCTAATAGCAGATGCTATTTCATAATCCGGAGTTTCGTAGCGTGAAAATTCTTTGGTTTCAAAACTGGATAAATCTGTTGTAATAATAATTAAATCTTTTTCTATATCTTTAAATGTTACAGCTTTGTGAGAACCTTTTTTGTAGTGTGAGCCGTAGAATTTTTGCTCTATTAAATCTCTTATCCATTCCAAAAACAGCTCACCTTTAGATAGTGCAAATTTGGGACCAAGTGAGAGTTGTACATCTCTGAACATTTCAAAATTGAATTTAATAAATACTTCATCTAGCTCATTAGCTGTATAGCCTACGGCAACTAATCCTGCAATCACAGATCCGACAGAGGAGCCAGCTAAAGTTTTAGGAAATATTCCCAACTCCTCCATTGCTTTAAGAGTCCCCACATATGAAGCTCCTCTTATAGCACCACCACCAAACAAACATGTATATTGAAACGATTTATTCATACTCATATTACTAATTATATCATTAAAGTTGTTCTGTCAATGTACCAAATAGAGTATTTTTATTTTAAAAGAATTTTATTTTGTATAAAACAAAAAAACAATCAATAAGATTGTTTTTTGTTTAGTAATGTGTTTAGTTAAAATTTGTATAATTAAGCTGCAACTTCACCTTTTATTTCACGAATCAGATATTCTGCAACCCATTCAAAATCTTTATTTTGTTTTGCTGCATTTTCTAAATATTTTATTGAGGCATCACCTAATCTTATAAGTGTCATAGCAACAACACCCCTTTTAATTCCTCTGACTACTTGCAATTGATCAACTAATTGCGGTAATGCTGATGTACCACATTCTACAAGCATATTTTCTACTTCATTTTTAACCGTATTATCTGCATTTTCCAATTTTGTTAGAATGTCTTTTACTGATTCCATGTTAATCTCCAATTCTTCTTCTTTACTTATATTATTATTATAATTTAAATTTCACATAAACGAGATTTCCTTACATAATCTTTATATCTTTTAAATTTATGTAAAGAAATCTCAGAAAATCTTTATATAGCCAGCTTTTAGCTGAAGATTTTAAAACTGCGTTCGACGTTTTTGTCAATAACAGATTTTATAGAGTCATATTCTGTTTGCAGAGATTCATGCTCCGTATCAATATTTTTTAATTCTAAATCGTATCTTTGGTCTTTAGCTTGAATTTTTTGAGTTTCTCTTTTGTATTCGGCTTCAGCTTTAGTAATTTCTAAATCAATAGTATCTTCTGTAATATCACTGCAGTTTGAATACATTGTAGATACCCATTGCTGCTCATCATCTACCTGAATCATTGACAATAAACCGCTTTCCAGTGCATATTGAATCCATTCTGTACTTTGAGTTAATGCTTTTTCTATTTTTTGGTATCCGTCTTCTTGCATTTTATTAAATATATTTGTATACCATTGAGCTTTTGCATCAGCATTTTCATTAGGATTGTTTTTGTCAATCCAAGTATATTTGGGAGCACCATATTGTGCAATCATTTCTTCTATTAGGTAGATGTCTTTTATTGCTTCAAAGTTGACTTGATATTCAACATCTTGGTAATTTCCTCCAACGTTTTGTTGTAGAGTAATTTTTGTATTTCCGTCCAAGTTTGTTGTAGCTTTACCACAATTTAATATCCATTCCATATCGTCAAGTTTGTCATAATCAGCTTTACCTACATCTTCACCAAAGATGAACATAGATAATGCTTTTGCTGCATCTTCATAGGCAGCTTTTTCATTCTGAGCCAAACTTGCAAATTGTTCTCTGTCCATTTGTGAAACAATGTTTGATTGGAAATATTTGTATACTTGTTTTACGGCTTCTCCGACATCACTTTCATCACCTGTTTCTGTCAAAACGGCACTCATAGGGTTATCAGTAAAAGTGCAAGTTCCATTTGATGTCGTAGATGTTCCATTCTCGTCAACTTCTGTATATGAATATGTAAATGAATATTCTCCATTATTATTTGTAATACCTGATGTGATAGAGTATGTGCCACCATCTGATGTAGGGTTACTTCCAAGTTCTACAGAATATGTTCCATTATTATCTACTATTTTGAATAAATTGTTGCCAATGTTATAGCCATCTGTAGATTTGCTTATTGTTGTTAATAAATCAATTGTTGCACTTGTGCCGTTAATTTGAAGCATGTCATTTAGGTAATATTGCATATTATCATAAAATTCAGTATTATTACCTTCGCTGTCTTTTGTGAAAATCTGACCATTTTTAGCCATTTCTTCAAACATTTTTTTCAAATAATTCAGTGCATTTTGAGAATCAGATATTGATGGAGGATTTTTACCGTTTGCTGTATTAAATTTTAAAACTTCATCATACTTATCTTCATATTTATCACTATATCCTTGAGGGATATATTCATTTAAAGATTGTTTCATTGCTGAAACAACGGCATCAGTATACGCTTTATCAGCAGCTTCATAATTGTCTAATAAAGTTTCATATACCATTACTTCAGTAGATGTTTTTGATAACTCATAACCATAATGAAGACCGGATATTCTATTTCCTTGAGCATCATATTCCACATCGCCTTCATATCTGGTTTTTAAATCATCACTTAATTTATTACTTTCCCAATATGAAGTTGTGTCTTTTTCAAGCCCGTATTGTTTTAAAAATTCTGTTAGAGCATCTGTTTCAGGATTCTTTTGAGCTTCTTTTAATGCTTGCTCATACTTTGCAGCATCTAGTTCACTTACTACAAGCTCTCCTGATTTGTTTATTAATCCGTACTGGTTATTATATGAGCTGTATGCAGTTAAGTTATTATAAGTTAACTGTTGATATAGATTATTTCCTAGTTCGTCTTTACTTGACATCATTAACTGAACTTGGTTAAGAGCATTTACATATTTTTCACTAGCTTTAGAGGAGTCATCAGTTAATCTCATTTTGGCATTATTAATCAGCTGAGCACGTAATTCGTTATCAGATATACGAGATGTTATTGATAATAAACGAGCTTGTGATGCCGCCATTCCCATAATTAATGCCTTTTCCTTTCGTTAGTACATATCTTATTCTGTTTATCGGCTTTATTTCTGGGATTCTTTAATATATTTGAAATTTTTATTACAAATTGTTACAATTTCTTCAAGACTTTTTTTAATCTATCAAGTTTTTTTATATCTGTACCAATTCCGCAAAGTAACAATACTGATTGATTATTATTACGCTCATCTTCTATCCCTTCATTGAAAAGCATTTCAGATAGCATTGTGCCATTAATTTTTTTTGATTTTATCAAAAGTTTTGTTGTGTCATCTCCGCCAAACTCTATATTAGTGCAGCTGGCTTTTAGAGATTTGATATTTTGAATAAGTTCATCAATTTTTTTTCTGCCTTTTTGCGAGTTAAGAAAATTTATATTTGCTTCAATTGTTGCAAGTAATGGATATGATGGTGAGGTGGTATTTATCATATCAAGTGCATTTTGCGGGTCTATACTGCAATTTGAATGCAGCAAAGCTGTAGGGTTAAGTCCGCCTGCAGTTTTATGCAAAGATTGGATTGTAAAGTCTGATATTTTAACTGCACTTTGTGGTAAATTTGGTGAAAACGGATATAAAGCCCCATGAGCTTCATCAGTTATTAAAAAGGCTCCATAGGTATGGCAAAGTTCTTTAATTGCTTTTATATCGCTTACAAAGCCCTCATAGGTCGGAGAGGTAATAATTACAGCTTTAATTTTATTTGTTTTTAGATATGGCTCTAAATTTTCTACAGTATTTTTTTTACATACTCCCCACTTTTCATCTTTTGGAAGGTCATAAAAAATAGGATTACACCCGCCCAATTTTACAGCATTAAGATGTGATTGGTGTGCATCATTATGAATTAGTATGTTATCACCAGCCTGGGTACATGCTAATACAGAAGCTATAATACCGCTTGTAGAGCCGTTTGTTAAAAAGTATGTATAATTTGTTCCATAAATTTCTGCAGCTCTTATTTGAGCATTTTTAAGTGCATTTTGAGGATTGTGGGTATCTGTTTCGGATATATCATATTTATAGAATTGTTTGAATTTATTAAATATATAAAACTTACCGCTATGCGATGGAGTTGTAAAAAGAGTGTTTTGAGTTTTTTTTCTTAAAAGTTGGATAAGACTCAATTTTACGTACCTATTTATTTGAAATTTCCAAACTACGTTTTGAACAGTATTGAATTAAAGTCATTTTCTTCATATTGTCTGTATACTTAAATTAACCTGATAAAGTGTAACCATCTTTTGTCTTTTCGATTCTAATGGGCATAAATATACAGTCTACACTAATTTCATCAGAAAGCGGCAACGTAATTTGATATTCAAGTTCAATATCGAAGTTTTCTTTTGTCTTAAATTTCATTCCGCCAGCAGAGATATCCAGTGTTAGAATTTTATGAGAAATATCACCTGAAGTCATTGTTAAATCATGCATGTATTTAACACGGGTGTAGCGACGGCGTTGCAAAAATTTATGTTTAGCAGGGCTTGCAATTTTCAATGTCCTACCGTTTATTTCTTTTGCATAAGAATCAAAATATAACAGTCCGTTAGAAGTTGTCGTATAAAATTCACAATAATTGCTTTTCAAAACACCTACAGGATCATAATCCAGCTCAATCATAAAACTATCAGGTGCAACTTCTGTTATAATACCCTTATTTGCGTTCTTGAAGTCAAATGGTACCATTGTTATACGTTGATTTTTTTCTACTAATTCTCTCATTGAAATCCCTTTCTAATGCATATTTGCTTTTATAATAACTTATTTATAAATATTTTGCAAAAAAATTAACAATTCGTAAAGGAAAAGCCCCTGTATCAGGGGCATAAACTGAGCAATCAGAAGAGTTGAGGATTTACATATAATATCGTATCCTTTTACTCCTCATAATTCATTCTACTAAATGTTAATATATTGAAATAACTCTATGGTGCATTAGTAGTATATTTATAACTTTAGTGCCAAAATGATTTTTACGGCTTTTTCTTTATCTTCTTGGGGGAGTGAATCAAATGTATTATTTAAAATATTCTTTAATTCAGTTTCATCTGCTTTGTGTGAATATATAAAAAAATCGCTCAATTCGATATCTAATTTATTTGCTATTTTTTCTAAATTTGACAGCAGCGGAAAATTTTTACCTGATTCAATTTTACTTATAGACTGCGGCTCTATTCCGGCAATTTCTGCGAACTTTTCTTGAGTATAGCCGAGTTTTTTCCTTATTTCTCTGAAGCGTTTTCCTAACAATTTTTTATTCATATATTCTCCTATTAAATCTAATTTAGCAGTTAAATTAAGATGTTTAATAAATTGATAAGTGAATATATTGCAAAAAATAACTTACAAGTGTATAATATTAATATCTAAAGTTAGTTTAAGCCAGAAAGGAGCGATGGAAGTGAATAGAAATTATTTAGGACATTTAGGATTTACTATGGCTGAAGTACTTATAACACTAGGTATTATTGGCATTGTGGCAGCTATGACACTACCTACACTTGTACAAAACAACAAAAATAAAGAAGTTGAAGCAAAATTAAAAAAAATATATTCTGTAATGAATCAAGCTATACTAATGTCTGAAAATGACAATGGTCCAAAGGAATACTGGACTTTTAGCTGTGGTACAGACGAAAGCGGAAATATTAACTCAGAGGAATGTAAAAAAGGTATAGAAAAATTTTTTCTTCCTTATTTAAAATTTACCAAAACAGAGAATTTTTTTCATTCATTAGGTTATAATACCGCAATATATTTTAGTGATGGTTCTGTATTAGTAGGAAAAATTAATAAAAACGGCGTAAATGGTTTGGATTTTTTCTTTTATCCAAACGGTAAAAATTTTAATAAAGATACATTTGGTACTACAGGTGAGAATGGTAATATTATTAGAGTTGATAGCGGAATAACTTTTTTTGCATTTAGATTTTCTCCGTCACTTGATTCAGAGAGTAATAAATTTCATTATAAAAAAGGATTTGAACCTTACAAATGGGATTTGAAAGAACTTACTGTTGAAAAAATGACCGCAAATAGCTCCTATGCTTGCAAAAAAGATGCTACGATTAAAGTATGGTGCACAGCTTTAATTCAATTAAATAACTGGCAAATTCCAAAAGATTATCCATTTAAAGTTAAATAAAAAAAACGATCTTTTTAAATAAAGACCGTTTTTTTTTTTTTATTTAAATGAACAAACTATTCTTTTAAGAATGTTTCATAATTTCTAGCAAGTAAATGCGTTCTTACTTGGTTAATTAAATCAAGAGCGACACCGACCATGATTATTAATGATGTAGCACCTATACCTTGTAAGGTTTTAATATTTGTCACATAACTTGCAAAAGATGGAACTAAAGCTATAATACCTAATCCCATAGCTCCGATAAAGGTTGTTTTTGAAAGTATTTTATCAAGAGCTTCCGCTGTAGGCTTACCTGGCTTTATACCTGGAATTGATGAGCCGTACTTTTTCAAATTTGTTGCAATGTCTTTTGGCTGCATATTCGGCATAATTGATGCATAGAAGAATGTTAATGCGACAATCAATGCAAAATACAGTGCGTAATATACAAGTCCGTCAGGACTCATTATTGTAGTCAATTTAACTATCAAATTTTTTGCTGCAACAGAATTAAAATCAGCTTGACTCAATATACTAAATACTGTTGATGGGAAAAGTAATATAGCAATAGCAAAGATAATTGGCATTACACCTCCAGGGTTAAGTTTGAATGGTATAAAAGAATTCATACCACCATATACTTTGTTTCCCACTTGCCTTTTCGGATTTACGATAATAACCTTTCTAACAGCTTCTTGCATTATTACAATGAAAATCATTGTTATGAAGAAAATTGCAAGTAAAGCCAAAAGCCCTAATTGCATAGCTGTACTTTTTGAAACCATCTCAAATGTTCTTGAAGCATAAACAGGTATTCCTGATAATATGCCGACGAAAATTATTAATGATCCCCCGTTACCTATTCCTTTTTCGGTAATAAGTTCTGATATCCACATTACAAGCACAGATCCTGCAGTCAATACCGCTATTGAGCTGATATAGAACATAAGATGATTTACATCAGGTGCAATGGCTCCCGGTAAATGACGCATAAACAGCATAAAAATCAGTGATTGGAATATGGCAAGTACTACCGTAAATACACGTGTGTACTGCGATAATTTTCTTCTGCCTGCTTCACCTTCTTCTTTTTGCAGCTTTTCCAATGAAGGAATAACTACAGAGACAAGTTGCATAATGATTGATGCTGTAATGTATGGTCCAATACCTAATGCGAATATTGATACCTTACCTAATGCTCCGCCAGAAAATAAGTCCAAAAAACCTATGATATTATTACCTTGTGCAATATTACTGAACACTTGGTTATTGATACCATATAGAGGCATTTGAACTCCAAAGCGGAATGCAGCAATCATTATGAATGTGAAAATTATCTTTTGTTTCAATCCTGATGCTTGCCACATTGACATCAAATCATCTGTTGTAGGCATTTTTATTCCTTGTGCCATTATACTAACTCAACCTTTCCGCCTGCTTTTTCAATTTTTTCTTTTGCTGATGGTGTGAAATAATTTGCTTTAACTGTGATTGCTTCTGTTATTTCACCGTTGCCCAAAATTCTTAAAAGTTCAGAAGATGGGTGTATTCTGCGAGCTTCTTTTAATGATTCTAAAGAAACTTCTTTGATACCTAATTGAGCTAATCTGCCAACGTTTATTTCTGCTGATACAGGTTTTTTGTATACTTGGAAGCCTTTTAATTTAGGCAATCTTCTGTAAGCAGGCATTTGTCCGCCTTCAAAACCTCTTTTTGAAGAACTTCCTGATCTTTGACCTTCACCATTGTGACCGCGGCAAGATGTTTTACCATGTCCTGATGAACGACCTCTACCTACTCTTTTGCTTTTGTGTGTTGAACCTTCTGCAGGTTGTAAATTTTCTAATGTAATTGTATCTGTCATTTTAATTTTTCCTTTATATTAATTGTGTACCGCTCGCGTTAACTTACGCAGTATAAACTATTCAGCAACTTCTAAAAGGTGTGATACTTTATTTACCATACCCATAATTGTTGCACTGTTTAAGTGTTCTACCACTTGGTCTTTCTTTGTTAAGCCTAAACCTCTTACAACTTTTCTTTGAGCTTCAGAAGCACCGATCAGGCTTTTTACCAATTTGATTTTTATTTTTTTAGTATCTGCCATTTTATTAATTCCTTTTTTTTTATATCATTCTGAGGCTTTATTCAAGATTCTTCGCCTATACAGGCTCAGAATGATTTTCGAAGAATCTCTATTTTAATTTTCTTTATATATTTTTTCTAATCAATAGGCTGGCTGATTAGTTTAATAATTCAGCCATTGTTAAGCCACGTTTTTTAGCAACTTCATTGAACGGAGTCAATGCTTTTAATGCTTCGATTGTTGCGTTAGCTGCATTTAGAGGTGATTTTGAACCTAATGATTTTGATAAAATATTTTCAATACCTGCAAGTTCCAATACTGAACGTACTGCACCGCCTGCAATGATACCTGTACCTTGAGAAGCAGGTCTTAGCATTACAGCACCTGCACCTGAGCGTCCTGTAATCGGGTGCGGAATTGTTGTTTTGAATATAGGTACTGTGATAAGATTTTTTCTTCCGTCTGCGATTGCTTTTTGAATTGCAATGATTACTTCTGATGCCTTAGCACAGCCTACACCTACTTGTCCTTTTTGGTTGCCGACGATTACTATAGCTCTGAAACTTAATTTTTTACCACCTTTTACAACTTTTGTTACACGGCTGATTTGGACTACTCTTTCTGTCCATTCACTTTGCGGTTTTTCTTCTACTGTTTCAATTTTTTGTTTTCTGCCGCGACCTTTTTTACCTCTAGCAGGTCTGTCTTCTGTGTTTTCAACTGCTTCTGTTGCTTCTTCAACTGTTGATTCAATTGAAATTTCTTCTTTGTTTTCTAAATCCATTGATTTTTACCTTTCGTTTTAATTAGTAATTCTTTTTATTGATTTCGAACATGCCAAAATAAAGCTATTTTTTAGCTATTGGAATTCATATTCGTGAGTAACTTTTCTGACATATCTATTATCTGTTAAAAAAAAATAAAATGCAATAGGGCACAGTTATTTTTTATATTTTCACAGGATAATCATTTTTAATTTCCCAGCCATCTTGACAAATTAGCGATCCGCAGCATCTGTGAGCAAAATCTCCGCTATCCACCTTGCAGCCGTATTTTGAATTGTTTATCAATTCATCTCTGGTTGAGTAGTTACAAGTATTACATTTTAATTCACCTTTTTCAAATAAATAGGTAAATGAGTTCTTTCCGTCTGTTGCTCCACCTGCAGTTGATGTTACGTTAAAGTCATTATCTAGACAATCTTTCAAGTTTACGCAAAATACAACTTGAAAGCTGATTGCTGTTTTTGACATTGATTTAATACCTGCCCCACTGCCGTCAGCAAAGTCGACTATAAACCAATTATTTTTTATATAGGTATGCTGATTGGGAAATTCTTTTTTCATATATATATCCCACCAGTCAGATAAGGAGTTTGCATCGTGGTCTTTTGTCGGGGGAGGTAATTGTTCAAAATCTCCGTTTTTAGCTTCTGATAATCTTATTGCTTGTTGGAAAATGCTAAAATCCTTTTTCAATGCTGTTGTTATTTTCACTTTTCTGTATTTCGACATTACTCCGGGGATTGTAAGTGCGGCTATTATTCCGATTATACCTAAAGTTATAAGCACTTCAGCCATTGTAAAAGAATTTTTCTTCATAAATTGTACCTCCTCTAAATCCTTTATCCATGCATGATTATACATAAAATCTCCAATATAGCAATATTTTTATTTAAAATTATTTGCTATACCTAAATCTATGGCAAAGAAATTGGATAAAGTTTTCCACCGAAAATTCGGACAAAGAGTAAGATATCTGCGGAAAGAAAGAGGTATTACTCAGGAGCAGTTGAGTTTTGAAATTGATGCAGATAATTCTTATATTGCAAATATTGAAAATGCACATAGAGATATTCCGCTTTCAAGAGTTAACAAAATTGCTAAGGCACTTAATGTGTCATTGAAAGAGTTGTTTGATTATTAGTTATATTACAATTTGGAATTGATGTATAAACTTAGAGGCTTTTTTTAATACTTTTACTTACACAGCGAACCCCAAGCAGTTTTATATCATCTGCGTACGCATTAGTCACTCCGTTTATAAAATTCGCTGTATAATGTCCGTTACGATCATAGCGATCTTTAAGCCAATAATTTCCGTGTCTGAAAGATTTTTCGTCCCAAAAAAGTAAGTTATCATTCGGATTACAAAAGTAATTTACTTGATTTGCCGGTAAGGTGCACTGAAATTCTTGATTATGGCATGATTTCATAAAGGTTTGTTTATCTTTTATTACTTGCCTGTTTATAACCATTGCAATTTTGCAAGTTGCTGAAGCTCTCCATAATTCCCAGGCCTGTTCTCTTGTCGGTAGATCCATACCCTTTGAACGGCAGTAATTTTCAGCAGAATCATAATCCATTGGACCTGCATTAATATTGCTTACACTTAAATCAATATCTGTTAAATTAGTTATATTACTTGAATTTATTGGCGGATACACACTTTGAAATTCGTTAATCTCACCTGTGTGTAAAAGTACAAGTATTATAATTGCCAGACTTAAAAGCCCAATTATTAATATATTTTTGTTACTTTCTGTCATATTGTTATTTTAATAAATTCTCCAAAGTTTTAATCATACAATTTTTGTATCTTTCGCAGTCGTTTTCTGATTTTCCTTCAAATCTTAGAGTAAATACAGGTTCCGTGTTACTTTGTCTTATCAGAGCAAATCCTCCGTCAAATACAATTCTCATACCGTCTAAAGTTATGATTTCTTTTATTTCGCTGCCAAATAAATTTTTATCGTTTAATATACAGTTTTTTACTTTTTCAAGTGTTTCTTTTTTCTTTTCATTTGGACAAGGGAAGCGAACTTCTTCAGAGGAGCATACTTTTTCAAATGGTGTAAGCATGTCTTGCAGCTTGAAGTTAGGATTATTTTTCTTGTGTTTAGATATAATTTCAATTATTCTGCAGCCAGCATATATTGCATCATCAAACCCATAGTAGCGGTCTTTGAAAAAAGTATGTCCGCTCATTTCACCAGCTAAAAGTGCGTCAGTTTCTTTCATTTTATCTTTTATGTAGCCATGACCAGTTTTACACATTACTGCATGACCGCCTGCATTGTTTATGCTGTCAAAAAGTACTTGAGAGCATTTTACTTCACTTACAACTGTTAGTTTATCTTTTTGATCGAGTGTTTCTAGTAAATCTGTTGCGTAAATTAAAAGTAACTTATCGCCGGTAAGAGGTAATCCATCTGAGGTTATTACACCAATTCTGTCACTGTCCCCATCGTAGGCAATGCCTACATCTGCATTATTTTCAATTACGGTTTCTTCAATGACTTTAAGCGTTTTTAAATCACTCGGATTTGGGTGGTGGTTAGGGAAAGTCCCATCAGGTGTTGAAAATAATTCAATAACTTCACAGCCGAGTTCTTTATATAATTTAGGACCGACTATTCCTCCAGTTGCGTTTGCACTGTCTACTACGACTTTCACACCTTTACCAATGTCTGTAAAGCGTTTTTTCATATCTGCAATATAATCAGGTATGATATCATATTCTTTAACTATACCAGATTCTTTTTTATCTGTTTTATACTCAAATTCTTTAAATGTTAAGTCTTTTACCTCTTTAATTTGGATTTCATTAAGAGTTCTGCCGCCGTAAGTCATTTTCATACCGTTATATTCTTTCGGATTATGGCTTGCTGTAATTATCATGGCTCCAAGAATTTTTTCATTGTTTGTTAAATTACTCGGAACCCCTACTACTTCACTATAATAACCTATTGGTGTAGGGGCAAGTCCTAAATCAACAACATTAGCTCCTGTTGATGTAATACCTTTGATTAATGAGGCTGATAGTGATGGAGAATGAGTTCTTGCATCTCTTGTGACAGTTATCCATATTTGACTTTCTTTTTTTGAAGTCTGTTTTTTTAAGTATTCTACGAACCCGCGTCCGGTGTAGTAAAATAATTCTTCTGTTATATCTTCACCGTAAATCCCTCTTATATCATTTTTACCGAAAGCGTGTTCATATTTTTTCATAATTTTTTCTCCCTAAATATTTAAACTATAATAAATATAGCATGGACATGGGGAATTTTTTAAAAAAAATATTAAACGAGCAGCAATTTGCCGGGTGGCTTTTTATTTTACCTGCTTTTGCTGGAATTTTGATTTTTATAATTATACCTGTTTTATGTTCTTTTGGGCTTAGCTTTTGCAAATGGGATTTAATTAATCCCATACAATTTGTTGGGGTGGAAAATTACAGAGTGATTTTTACAGAGCCCTTATTTTTTAAAATTTTAGTTAACACAATAGTATTTGCCTTTGCTACTTCTGTATTTGGTGTTATTATACCTCTTATACTTGCATGCATTTTAAATACTAAAATTAGAGGGGCTGAATTTTTTAAAAGTGCTTATTTTTTACCTTTTATTACTCCGATGATTGTCATAGGGATTATATGGGAGTGGATTTTTGACCCAAATATTGGTTTGTTGGCTAATGTACTTAATATTCATATAAATTGGCTTTATGATACTAATTTTGCTATGCCTGCTTTGATTATTGTATCTGTTTGGAAACTTATCGGGTATAATATGGTGATTTTTCTTTCGGCTATGAGTGGGATATCTAACAGTATTTTTGAAGCTGCTAAAATTGATGGAGCCGGAGTATTACAAACATTTAAAAATGTTACGGTTCCTATGCTTTCCTCAGCTATATTCTTTGTCGTAATTATTACAGCAATAAGTTCCTTTCAGGTATTTGATCTGATTTATCTGATGACTCAAGGGGGGCCTTTAGACAGTACAAACGTTTTGGTATACGCTATTTATAAAAATGCTTTTGAATATTTTAACGTCGGTAAGGCCAGTGCCATTGCTTATGTTTTATTTGCTATTATTCTTGTACTTACTTTAATTCAGTGGAGTCTTAGAAAAAAACTTGTATATAACGAGATTGATTAGCCTTTAACTATTTTTTTGTATAATTTGTTTTGAGGAGCACTATTCCCCATTTTTATTATGATCTCATATATTTCTTTCAGATAGTTCGCTTTTTGGCTAGGAAATTTATTTTTATGAATTTTATATTGCGTTAATAGTTTTCCGCTTTTAACCGTATATTCAGGGGTGTATGTTGTAAATTCAAAATCTTTCTGTCCGCTTTTAAGATTTTCTTTAATTTCAACACCTATTTTAGAAAAATAGTCATAGCTTTCTATATTTTTTCTTGCATTGTTTAATTTTTCAAACTTTCCGTTTTCTAATGCATATTTTGCAACTTTATTGATTGCATCAGTATTTAAGAACTTTGCTCCAAATGTTATCTGATTTTTATAATTAATTTTTTCCATTTTTATTACCTCATTTGGTTATATGTTTGTGAATATTCTTTTTTGCTAGTTTTAATAAATTTTTGTAAAGATTCTTATAAAAGATTAAAGAAATAAAAAACAGCTGCCGATAAAAAAAAATATAAAAATAAGGAGTGTGTAAAATGGATTTTGAGGATTTAGAGAATAAAAAAATCATAATTGAGATAAGAGCTTTACTTGATGAAAGCGAAGAAAATGATGATCTTGATGATATTGACGGATATTGCAAATTTATGAGAGAGGTAATATTAAATACCTCCGGTCTGAATTAGCCGTTTGCATAATGTAATATTACAAATAGTGTCTTACTATTTCAGTTGTTATGAAAATAGTTATTTTAGGCGGGGTTGCCGCAGGTGCAAAAGCTGCTGCGAAAGCAAGGCGTTTGTTACCAGATGCTCAAATTAATTTATATACAGATGATACTCATATTTCCTATTCTGCTTGCGGGCTGCCGTATTATATAGAAGGGAATTTTGAAGATTACAGACTTTTGCTTGTCAGATCTCCTGAAGAGTTTGAAAAAAGTGGTGTACATATCCATCTTCAAAGTCGTGCAATAAAAATACTTCCAAATTCAAAACAGGTGTTGATACAATCCTTAGAATCACATGATGCTTATTTGGTTGATTATGACAAGCTAATTATTGCAATTGGTGCAACCCCGGTAATTCCGCCTATAAAAAATGTTAATTTAGACAACGTATTTACGGTTAGAAAAATTGAGGACGGAATTAATATCAGAAATAAAGCTGAAAATTCTAAAAATGCAGTTATCATCGGAGGCGGGTATATAGGGATTGAAATGCTTGAGGCACTTGTAAAACAAAATTTACAAGTAACTCTTATCGAGTATTCACCTACAATAATGCAGACGTTTGATGATGATATGTCGCATTTAATTTATGAACAGCTAAACTATATAAGTGAAGGTCGTTTTTCTATTTTAACCTCAGAAATAGCAACAGAATTTTCAGGAGATAACGAGGGGGTAAAATCTGTAAGAACAGGCTCTGGTAAAGAATTTCCTGCTGATTTAGTGATTTTATGTGCCGGTGTAAGACCAAATACGGCACTTGCTGTGGAAGCAGGTATTGAAATTGGTGTGACAGGGGCTATTAAAGTAAATGAGCGAATGGAAACTAATATAAAAGATATCTATGCTTGTGGTGATTGCGTTGAGGAAAATTTACTCATTACAAATACCAAAATGTGGCTTCCTCTCGGTACGAATGCTAATAAAGAAGGACGAACTGCTGCTATAAATGCTTGTGGTGGTGATGAAAAGTTTATGGGGGTACTTGGCTCTGCTGTTACTCGTTGTCTTTCTTTAACCATGTCTATGACAGGTATAGGTGTAAAAGCTGCAGAACAATTAGGTATAGAAACAGTTTTTGCAAAGGTGTCTAAAGATGATAAAGTCGGGTATATGCCTGATGTGAATAATATTACATTAAAACTTATAGCTGAGAAAAATACCGGTAAGCTCTTGGGCTGTCAAGGAGTTGGTGCTGGAGATGCTGATAAGAGAGTTAATACAGTGACTACTGCACTTTTGGCTGGGCTTACTGTTGAAGAATTTTATAGAAATGACTTAACTTATGCACCGCCGTTTTCTCCGACAATAGATCCTTTGTTAAATGCAGCCCAAATCCTAAAGTCAAAATTATCTAAAAATTAATTTTTTTATTTTCTAATTGAGCAAAATACTTTCCAAGTCCTACACCCATTGAAAAACAACTTGCTTGGACCCGCAAAGCACCTTGCGACATAAAATCAGCTGAAATACATCTGCCAGCAACGTATAAATTTTCAATATCAGCAGACATAAGACTTTCTAAAGGCAGTTGATAATCTGACGCCATTGTAAGTGTTGATTTATCTTTTTCATTACTGTGCACGTCTACAGGATAATTTGATACAAGTACGGGGTGCTCAAATTTTTTAGCAGATTTAACATCGTCCAAAGTATAGATATATTTCCCTTTAATTCTGCGTGAAACCCTTATCCCAAGCATATCTGCAATATTTGAAATATATGCATTCTCAAAACCTGGAAGATAAATTCTGCAAAAGTTTGCAAGTCTGAATATGTTTTGACGTGCAAGTTGTAAGGCTTTTGACATATTTTTAACCTGTAGAGTGTCTGTGTAATCAATGATTCGCGGGCAGTTAAATGCAATATTTGTAGGCATTCCAGCCACTGTAAATATCTGAAAATAGTTTCTGTCGTGATTTTTAAGCACTTTATTCTTCACAGCGTCCTCAAACAAAGGTGCTAAGGCCCATTTTTTATCCTTATCCCAGGTGTATGCGGTAGAAAGATGAATAAATCCGTCTATATCCTCGACAGTTGTAACGTTTCTGTCTTTATCATATTCTTTTAGCCAATCAGCAAATTTAACTACATCGACTCCGCCCATCATAAATCTTAAACTTACGGGCTGCTGCTCACTTTTTTCTTCTAAAAAATTACACCCGCAAAGTTTTCCAAGTTCACAATTTCCTGTTGCGTCAACATAGTACTTCGCTTCGATATATTCCGATAAATCTTTGTCAAGATTTTCTAACGTATCGTTATATACTGATAACATTTCTTTTGATATTTTAATTGATTTAAGTCTTCCTGACTCAATATTTACATCTTGAATATGCGTATCAAAAAACACCTCCACTGACGCTTTAGCCATAAGATTATCCAGTGCTATTTTAGTCAGCTCAGGATTGAACCAGCCTTGATTATCCAAATATGTAGCTTGACCGCCCATTGATTTTAATTCTTCAACAAGAGCTTTATAAAATTCAGTATTTATCTGATGCTCTCCACATTTCATGGCTGGGACTACTAATGCAGAAGTTATTGTCCCACCTAAATGTATACTTTTTTCTATTAATAAAACTTTTAGACCTGCAAGTCCAGCTATATATGCTACTGCACAGCCTGCTGTGCCTCCGCCTATTACAATTACATCATATCTATTCATTTCTTTATTTTATAATTTTTTGCAAGTTTGTGCAAAAAATTAAAATTAATTAAAACTAAAGTTTCAAAGGATAGTCATCAGGAATTTCCCAGTTGTTTTCCTGTATTAGAGCTGTGCAGTATGAGTGGGAG
>CASGAK010000028.1 GCA_949299435.1 uncultured bacterium | reverse complement strand
CCCCTTCTTTTTTGATACTTAATCAAAAAAGCGGGGTCCCTCCTTTTTCCTATTAATTTTCAACGACTGCAAAGTCGTTTTTTTTTGGCTTTAGTTAAGGTAGAGAAATTCCCCTTCTTTTTTCTATCAACTTTTAGCGGCTGCAATATCCTTTTAAGACTTAGAAAATAAACTCTACTCTTTTTTGATTCATGATATAATGTAATTATGAGCTTTAATGAACAATACTCAAAGATTTATAGCCTTGTAGAATATGATATTAAAAAAGTAGAGAATGAATTAATTGAGGAAATTAATCTTTCTCCATTTATTGATGATATTTTGAAAAACTTTTTAACTAGAAAAACTAAAAGAATACGCCCGCTTTTATCTTTTTTATATCTGAAAGCTTCTGATAAAGAAATTAACGAAAAGCAATATTCTTTTCAAACCGTTATTGAAACCATTCACAATGCTTCATTAATCCACGATGACGTAATAGATGAAAGCTCCACAAGACGGGGCGAAAAAACGCTTAATCTTTGTTTCAATAACAAAACAGCAATTTTGACAGGAGATTATCTGCTATCCAATGCTTTAAAAAAGCTAAATGCCCTAAATCACCCTGAAATTATTACAATGTGTGCTGAAACCCTTGGAAATATGTGTCAAGGAGAAGTAAATCAATATTTTAATAAATTTAAATTCACAACCATTGAAGAATACATTAAAAAAACAGAACAAAAGACAGCAAAACTATTTCAAACAGCACTAAATGGGGCTATGCTTATAGCAGATTCCACAGAGCTTAAACAGACAGATGAATTTGCCCGCAACTTTGGGATTGCATTCCAAATTCGTGATGACTTACTCAATATATTGGAAAATAGTAATCTAAAGCCATCTCACAATGACATTGAAAATGGAATATACAACGCTCCTGCAATATTTTCAGGTGATCTTTCCAATATTGATAAGGGTATTGAAAAAACAAAATCTTTGTTAAATAATTATGTAATAAAAGCTAAATCAGCTTTAACAGACTTAGATGATAACAAATATAAAACAGCAATTGGGGAGCTTTTAGATATTTTAAATGACGTATAACATAAAAGAAAAAATAACAACTGGCTACAAAGAACTCAAAACAAAATATGAAAAATTAAATCCTATAGCAAGAGAAACCATTGAAACAGTTATTTTTGTTGTAGTAATGGTAATAATTATAAGATTTTTTATAGGAGAAATTCGCTGGATACCTTCAGCATCAATGCACCCTACACTTTTGGAAGGTGACAGAATAGTTGTAGAAAGATATTCAAGATTTTACAGATCCCCTGAACGCGGTGATATAATGGTATTTTATCCTCCGTTTGAAAAATTAAAAAACAATCCTTGGAGAATTTTTTCTAGATTAACGGGCTTTTTCTGCAAAGATATTGCCTACATAAAACGCGTAATAGGACTCCCCGGAGAAAAAGTAAAAATTAAATCCGATTCAACAGGCAAATATACAGTCTATATTAATGGCAAACCTTTACAAGAAGATTACATAGTAAGTCCTTATGAATATCCACCTTGTTCAAACGCTGTCACCTGTGAATTTGACATACCAGAAGATTATTATCTTATGCTAGGGGACAATCGAGGTCATTCTGAAGATGGCAGATATTGGGGATTACTCAAAAAAGACCGCTTTATAGGTCGTGCAGTCGTAATCTTTTGGCCACTTAACCGAATAGAAAAACTACGATAATAAATGATAAATTTTCATATAATCAGCCATTAACTGAGAGCTTGTCGCATTAGCAACGTTTGCTTTTACAGTCTGCTCACTATCAGTTTCAGTAACTTCTTTTACCTGCTGATTTTCTTTTCTAGATTCCATTGCAGCCTGCTCAATTTGAGCCTCTCTTATATAATCCTCAACAGCCTGCTGCACTTGTTCAATCTTTGCCTTATCACCGGCATAAGAGCCTGTAGACTCTACTCCCAGCTCTTCAAGCTGCTGCATAATTTTATACCACTCATTATAATTAGCAACAGTCGTACCTTGAACCGCCGCTGCAGCTCTTAATTCTTCTAAATCTTCAATACCTGTTATTTTATCTGCCATAATTGCTCTCCTTGTACTATTGGAAATTACACCTTAAATCGGTATAAGAACTTCTCTATACCTATATAAAGTAAAATATTCCCGACAGATTTCAGAAAAAAACATTTTCTTATAAAAACTTAACAAATCACAAATTAAAATCCAACAATTCAGACACCGACATATCTAAAGCATTTGCAATCTGATATAAATTTGTATACCTTATATCAGCATTTCCTCTTTCAATTTCACTAATCGTACGCCTGGATACCAAAGACTTTTCCTCAAGATCTTCCTGGCTGAAACCTTTTTTTAATCTTTCATAACGAATTTTTTGTCCCAACTGTAATAATCTATCATCTTTCATATTTTTATCCTACATAATTGACAAAAATGATTAAATGTTGAATAATGTAATTGTGAACATTATTCTGTTCATAATTACATTAATATTCACATGGAGGATTTATGAAAATTAGAGCATTCACATTAGCTGAAATATTAATAACGCTGGGTATAATAGGTGTAATTATAGCATTGACATTACCATCTCTGATACAAAAATATAAAAATAAAACAGTAGAAACAAGACTAAAAAGATTTTATTCACTAATTAACCAAGCTATAAATATCTCAGAAAGCAAATATGGAAACAAACAATATTGGTTTGAAGACCTATCAATGGAAGAAGCTCAAAAATGGTTCGAAACATACCTAGAACCCAACTTAAACATAATTAGAAAAGAATTAATATCAGATGGTTCCTACATTGTCTATTTTAATGACGGAAGTGCACTAAAATCACACAAAAACACCACCAACGATTGGTTTTACTATCCTATAAACCCTCAAAAATGCATTAATAGATATGGTCTGAACGGAGGCTATGGAATTTGTTGTTTTGCCTTTGGTTTTCACCCCACAAGTAATGATACTCGCTGGGAGAAGCATTATGATAAAGGAATTGAACCTTACAAATACCGCTGGGACGGAACAGAGGTACAATTAATGGAAGGATCAATTTATTCATGCAAAACAGGTAATCAATTTTACTGCACAACTATAATCCAAAGAAATAACTGGACTATCCCACAAAATTATCCTCAAAAAATCTCTTATTAGATTGATTTATTAAATAAAAATACACACATTAAAATTATTAAGAAAAATTTACAAACAAAGTCAAAAGTTACAATATAATTGTTTTTTAAACAAGCAATCGTATATTGATTGTGTGGTATTATTAAAAAAACAACAACATAAAACAAGTATTTAAACTTGCCCAAAATACTTTAAAAATACTTGCAATGAAATATTTTCCAAGTAATATAGTTATGTACCCTTAAAAAGGGTAATCTGTGCACATGTAAAAATTTAGCCGAAAAAGAGGAAAAATGTCAAAAGACGTAATTGAATTAGAAGGTACAATAATAGAATCAATGCCTAATGCAATGTTTCGTGTAAAACTGGAAAACGATCACGAAATTCTTGCACATATCTCAGGTAAAATAAGAAAAAATTTCATAAGAATACTACCTGGCGATAAAGTCAAAGTAGAAATGACACCTTATGATTTAACAAGAGGCAGAATAACCTTCAGACTAAAATAGAAAATCTCACGTACAAACTTATATAAAGGAAAAACAAAATGAAAGTAAGATCATCAGTAAAAAAGATTTGCGATAAATGCAAATGTATTAAAAGAAAAGGACGTATCGCAGTAATTTGCGAAAACCCAAAACACAAACAAAGACAAGGTTAATCCTTACAAAAGCTGAACTGACGAGCTGATCGGTCAGTGGTGAGGAAGTATTTAAGCCTCATAACCAAAAAAATCTAACAACAAGAAAAGGAGAAAAAGAAACAATGGCAAGACTAGCAGGGGTAGATTTACCTCGTAACAAAAGAATGGAAATAGCACTAACCTATATTTACGGTATAGGACCAACAAGAAGTAAGAAAATTCTTGCAGCAACTGGAATATCACCAGATTTAAGAACAGATGATTTAACAGAAGAAGATATTAAAAATCTACGTAATGAATTGTCAAATTATCATATAGAAGGTGACTTGAGACGTGAAGTTACAATGCATATCAAACGTCTTCAAGAAATCGGATCTTACAGAGGACTAAGACATAAAAGAAAACTTCCTGTAAGAGGCCAAAGAACAAAAACAAATGCAAGAACACGTCGCGGCAAGAAAAACGGTGCAGTAGCAAAGAAAAAATAAATTTAACTTAAATAAAAAGAAAAAGTAAAAAAGATAAAGGATAAAGAAATGGCAAGACCACAAAAAACAAAGAAAAAAGAAAAGAAAAATGTATT
>CASGAK010000027.1 GCA_949299435.1 uncultured bacterium | reverse complement strand
TTACCTTGTTGATCCCCGCGGATACAAAATATCTGCCGTTAATCCAAGAGAACACGTTACTATTGCATTCGGCTGTTCTGAATAGAATAAACTATTCTCAATCTGTAACTTGATTTGGAGGACTTTATTTAATTATCAGATATCTAATAAAGCCTCTTTGAAAGAATATTTCTTTTATCAAGTTATTTGATATCAGCCAAACAGTAATTATTCGTCTGCCGAAGAATACCGATGAATTAATCATCGGTATTCTTTTTTAATTGTTAATTTTTTATGTTATTATTGATTTAAAAATTAAATAGCAAGAAGGAGAAAACTGATGAAACCCACTAATATCAATACCTTAGAGTTGGGGGGGGGGGGGCTTAATAACAGCAATACTTTCAACCAAATTCAAAAAGAACATTTTTTTAATGTTGATTTTTTAAGGTTTATTTTTATTTTTGTTATTTTTTTACATCATTTATTTAACCCAAATTTTTTAGGTTTTGATAAAAATTCATTCTCTAGTTTTATAAATAATACAAGACTTGGCTCTCTTTGTATTTTTTTCTATTTTATTGTTTCTGGTTTTTTCTTAACGTATACTTTCGATAAAAATCTATCTGTTATTGATTTTATAAAGAAAAAAATTATAAGATTTTGGCCGTTAGTAGCTTTTGGAATATTCGTTTTTTGCATACTTGGAATATTTGGCATATCTAAATTTTCTTTTTATAACAATATTTTTTCATTATTTCTTCTTTCAAATGTTGGTATTACCTTTTCTTTGAGTAATAATGGGCCTGATTGGTTTGTTTCATCTTTATTTTTTATATCTACACTCTATTTTTATATTTTTAAATATTTCAAAAAAACAACATATGATTTTTTTATTGCAATATTTGTAATCTTTTCTTTTATATTCCTTTTACATGCAACAAAAGGAGAGTTATATGGACACATCAAAACTACTGCTTTTGTTTTTAATCATGGACTTTTACGAGCCTTTGGAGGTATTGGTTTAGGATACTTCATCCATGAATTTTATTTATATTTAAAATCTTTAAATTATAAACAAACACCCTTATCATTCTTTATCTACACTGGATTTGAAATATATATTCTTTCTTTTTTAATATATGAAACAATGTTACATAAAATGCATTTTAATAATAAAATGATTATTATTATTGGATTTGTGTTATTATTTTTATTATTTTTATTAAAACGAGGATTTCTTTCAAAAATTCTCAATCATAAATTTTCTACTTTTTTGGGTAAGTATACTTTTGCTATTTTTCTAACCCATTATGCTGTATTAGAATGTTTCACACAACTTTGGTTTAAAAAAGATATTAGTTTTGCTCTAACTCATCCTTTATTAATTATTGTAATAACTTTTTTAACATCACTTATTTTTGCAATCATAACTTATCATTTTGTAGAAGTGCCAGCTGGTAAATTTCTTAAAAAGAAATTTTTCCCGCAAAAAGCATAATTTAAATCAAAAGCAGATCTTCACTTCAGCTATTTTTCCAGCTCTTGAAAGGCTACTCTTTGGCTTGCTGTTTTGTTTATAATAGTACCACTACCAATGCTCGATCTTCTTATACATTACCACTTGACTTTCTTGGACAATATGTAACAGTTTGTTACATCTTTTTGTTTTTGTGCTACAATTGTCTTATGGAAAGAAAACCTATAGTTGCAATAGTTGGAAGACCAAATGTCGGCAAATCGACATTTGTAAATCGTCTTTTAGGATCAAGAAATTCCATAGTCGATGACCAGCCAGGAGTTACGCGTGACAGAATTTATTTTGACGTAGAGTGGCAAAACAGACCATTCACAGTAATCGATACCGGGGGTATTATACCAGGTGATGAAGATGAAATTATGATTTCCATCTTTGATCAGGCAAGAATTGCTTGTGAAGAAGCTGATAAAATTGTATTTCTTGTAGATGGTAAAGAAGGCGTAAATCCTGTCGATTTTGATATTGCAAATATTTTAAGACAATCAGAAAAACCTGTTATTATCGCAGTAAACAAGCTCGATAATCCTGAATCTTTATATATGATTAATGATTTTTATTCACTTGCACTTGGCGATCCTGTTGGAATTTCAGCACTTCATGGAAGCGGCGGCGTCGGTGATTTGTTGGATATCATTACAAAAGACTTCGAAATTGACGATTCGTTTGAAGAAGATGACAGAATAAAAATTGCAATTGTTGGAAGACCTAATGCTGGTAAATCATCTATTGTGAACAGCCTTTTAAATGAAAAAAGAGTTATTGTATCAGATATTTCAGGTACTACAAGAGATAGCATTGACAGTGAAATATCTTATAATGGCAAGGATTTTGTAATCGTAGATACAGCAGGTATCAGAAAAAAAGCAAAAGTTGAATACGGGGTTGAAAAATTTGCCGTAGACAGAGCAATAAAATCAATTAGAGATTGTAACGTTGCTTTGCTCGTAATTGATGCAAAAGAAGGTATTTCAGATCAAGATAAAAAAATTGCATCTATTATCTTGGAAGCAGGCAAAGGTATTATCATTGCTGTGAACAAATGGGATTTAATTGAAGATAAGAAAGCTAATACAATAAATCTGTTTGACAAAAAACTATCCAATGAAATTCCATTCTTGGAATTTGCTCCGAAAATTTACATTTCTGCTCTTACAAAGCAAAGATTAAATCAAATTTTTGAAAAAGCTGAAGAAGTATATAATCAATGTACAAAAAGAGTTTCTACAGGATTGCTAAACAAAGTTATGAAAGAATTGTATGCCCTTAACCCTCCGACTTCAGTCAAGGGTAAAAGATTAAAAATTATGTATACTACGCAATCCAGCATTTGTCCGCCTACTTTTGTAATTTTTGCTAACAATGCTGATTTATTGAAGGATCATTATAAAAGATATATTGAAAATAAACTGCGTGAAGCATTCGGTTTTTTCGGTACTCCGATAAGAATTTCTGTTAGAGAACGCAGTGATAAAGATAAAAAATAAAAGACCGATTATTAAAAATCGGTCTTTTTAATATTTAATATTATTCATCTTCTTGTCGTTTAATCATACCTGATGTCACCGCATATAATGCTGCTGAAATTTCTGCTGTTGTTGAAAACGGTCCATAAGATTTGATAAACTTAGCTACATCAAATGTATTCAAATATTGCTGTAACTGTGCTTTTGATGATTCTGTTAGGTTTGTCGTCGTCAATATATTTTGAATATAATTTGCTACTTTATCCTCTACCTCTGTTTCTGAATACTCATAATCACTTGAGGATAAGTCGACTTTATCACCCTCTTGTTTTTCGGTTTTTGAAGATTTTTCCGATTCTTTTTCTTCGTCAACCTCTTTTAATTCTTCTTCATCTTCTACAGATGCTGCTGTTGAGGTGTAAGCTTTTGATGTTACTCCTGTAATTTCCATATTTTACCGTCCTTTCTAAAAAATAGTACATGACGGTTATCGGAATATTTTTTTTCAAACTTTATATTTTATTAAGATGTGTAAATTTAGACAACATATAATTTACTTTACTATCCCCTCTGTTTCATTATACATAATCATATAAAAGTCAGGGCTAGTCATATTCGGATTTCTTTTCATAAACTTTTGTACATCAAATTTTTCCAAGTATTTGTCTAATTTCTCTACAACTTTTGGTCTTTCTGAATGCTCGTTTTTTAAATTATTTATGTAAGAATTGACCATTGATTTGATTTCATCTTCTGTTAAAATAGGCATTCCGCCTAATCTTACCTCATCTGGTTCTTCTTCTTCCAAGTATTTTTTTAATTCCTTTTTAGGATCTTCTTTTTGTCGTTTACCATTGCTGTCCGAAGATGTCGATGATGAAATGGCTCTGTTAAAAGGATTATTTACTGAATTAAACATATAATGCCTCCTGAATTTTATGTATTTACGGCATTTGCATAAAATTCTTTAATTTTATCAGTTATTTAGAGGGCAAAATATGTTTCTTTCAATAGCTTTGCATCTTCTTCAATATTTGGACTTTCACAAACCAAAGCCCCTTTTACGTCAAACTCTTTCATTACTTTTAGCAAATCTATATAGTTCATATCTGAATCTTTTAAATTTAAATGTTGCCTTTCTCCTTTCGCAGTATATTCAATACCTGCAAGATGTCCATGAAAATTATCAAGTGCATATCTGCCAAGTTTTTTACCTATATTATCTAAAATATATGAAAATTCATCTTTTGTATTATATTCACCTGCAGATCTTGCATGAAGGTGAGAAAAATCTACACAAGGCAAAACTAGCCCCTCAAATTCTTTGGATAATTTTATAATCTCGTCTAAATCACCCCATTGTGTTGATTTTCCTGTTGTCTCCGGTCTTATCCATACTTTGAAATTTTCTTTTTCCATCAATTCTATAATTTTTGCAATCTGAGCCTTTACCTGATTGTAAACAAACTCTTTATCTTGACCTAAATAATATGCAGCATGAAAAGTTATACTGAATGCACCTGTATCTCTTGCTGCTACTGCTGTTTCAAAAATCCTTATTACACTTGCATCAACTTTTTCAGACTCTCGAGCGTTCAAATTTACATAAAATGGAGCATGTGCTGTTAATATTAATTTTTTTTCTTTTATCGTTTTATTTACCAACTCTCTGGTATCATCACTCATTCTTACGCCATGGACAAATTCTAATTCCATTCCGTCCAAGTCCATATCTTCCAATATTTCAAATGCTCTTGAATAACTGCCTTTTCCTGTACTCAAAGGCATTCCCGCTGTCAAAAAGTTTAGTTTGTCAAATTTAAAAGATTTTTGCAAAATTAACTCCTATCCATACTGCTGTAATACCAAAAATTATACTCAATATCAAATATACTGAAAACTGCATAAATTGAGCATTTTTAAGTATTTCAAACAATTCTAAAGAAAAAGTACTGAAAGTCGTAAGCCCACCGCAAAAACCCGCTGTCAGAGCAAGTTTCATTGATGTACTAATTTCAGGTCTATCAATAAACAAAGCATACAAAAATCCAAGAATCAAACACCCGATTATATTCACTGTAAAAGTTGCCACAGGAAGATTAACACTTAAATATCTAAGTGCACATACACCAGTCAAATATCTTAATACTGCACCTATACCTCCGCCAATAAATACAGCAATAATATTTTGCATATTAGACCTTTACTTTCATTACATCTTCCAAAATTTCACAAACATCAGCAACGTATTTTGCACAATTATTTTTTCTCTCAATTCCTTGAAGACCTTTTGAAAGAAATCTACAACAGGTAACTTTATTTCTCTTTTTGAATTCTTCTACTATGTAAGCAGCTTTTTCTCTTGCTGTTACAGGATTTCCATAAATGTTATCCTTTCCAAAATGTAACCCTATAACAATTTGTGCAGCTGCAATTGCCCCACAAACACAGCCAGAGGACATTCCTCCTGAAAAAGCTGTTGCTACAGATAATAAAGATTTATCACACAACCCTTCTTCTATAACTGTTTTTATAACACTTTCACAACAAGAGCAGTTACCATTTTTATAATATTCAATAGCTTTATCTTTCATCTTTTACTCTTTTCTATCTTATTTGTACTGGCATAATCAAGCATACAAAATCATCTTCGCAATCAGGTCTTAGCACTGTAGCCGAAAGACTTGTATTTAAACCTATTTTTACATTATCACAGTCCATATTCTTTAGGGCTTCTAATACAAACTTGTAGTTGAAAGCAATATCCAAATCGTCAGAATTATATACTATATCCAACTCTTCTTCTGATTTTCCACTATCAGGTGTATCTGCAGATAATTTCAATTTTCCATTTGAAAATGCTAGTTTTACAATACTTGTTTTATCATCTACCATTATTGATACACGCTCTATTGCGGAAATTAACGCCGATACACTTACAAGAGCCTCTTTTGGACTTTCATTTGGAATCAATTGATTATATTTTGGGAACTGACCTTCTAAAAGTCTTGATATTGTCATTGTACGTTCACTTTTTATTATCAACTTTGTTCGTTCTGTATATATTTTTACAAATTCTTCTTCTATGAAAGAACTCATTTTTATAAATTCATTAAGCGTTTTTGATGGAATAATCAATTGACTTGTTCTACCGTCTTTGTTTTCAATTTTTTCTCTTACTCTTGCAAGACGATTTCCGTCAGTTGAAGCTATTTCTAAAACATCACCAGATATATCACAAACTATTCCTGATAAAAGATTTGATGTTTCATAATTTGCTGCAGCAAAACCTGCTTGGCGTACAGCTTTTGTTAAAGGCTTGATTGCAATTTCAAAGCTATTTTCATCATTTAATTCTTCTTTATAGACTTCTGGCGGGAATTCATTTGCTGAAATTCCGATTATATCAAACTTTGAGTTTTGGCAAGTTATATTGACTGTACTTTCACCTTCTGCCATTTCAAAAGTTATTAACTTATCACCTAATTTTGAAACTATTTCATTCAGTTTTTTAGAAGGTAGTGTTATTCTCCCCTCTTCTTCTACTTGTGCATCTACAAGAGCTACAACTGTTAAATCCAAGTCTGTAGCAACTAATCTTATTGTTCCTTTATCTATAGTTTCAATAAGAATGTTTAAAAGCACAGGCTGCAACGCTTTCATACTTGTTGCTCTTTCTACAATTTTTATGCCATTATATAAATCTTCCTTTTTTACGTAGAATTTCATTTTAGACTCCTTTTTACTCCCTTTCATCAAATCTTAGTAAAATTATATTATAAAAAGTTTTTTTATTCTATTTGAAAAAATGAAAATAAACAAAAATTCACGTTCTTTGTTTTTCTACATGAATGTTCTTATTATATATTAATAATATAAATATATATATTTAAATAATAGTAGTAGTAGTAAGCTGTAAATATTTGTAGAAAACTGGTTGAAACTATTTGTATATAAGGGTTTGCCTCTGTAGAAAACTTTGTAGAAATTTTTCTACAGGCTTGTAGAAAATTAACATCATTCTAACTTTAATAATGTAAATAAAAAAGTTATTGTAGAAAACTTATGAGTTTTCTACAGAAATCTACAAAGTTTTCTACAGAGATTATACAGTCAGGGGATTGCTTTTTAAAATGTTGATACTGCTTGACAAGGTATATTTTTTATGATATAAAATATGTGGGGTAAATGTATATTTATAAGTCTTGTCAAATGACGAGACTTTCTTTTTCGCTATATACTTGGTTTTCAGGTGTTTTTATATAATCTCTATTTGTAAGGGGATTTTATTATATAGCATGCTAATGTCTTTTCCAAACATGTTAAGTTTTGTAAAAATATATAATTTTTATATATTTGTCAGTCAATAATTTCGTTACAAACTTTTTATATAAATATAAAGAGGTATAATATATTTATGGACAAGAGAGATTTAACGGTAATAGAAAACAAGGAAAAACTTGATGTAGAGCAGGAAAAAGAGGTACGTGCAAAACATCATACAAATCCTATATTGAAAAAACTTGCTAAATTCCACTTGGAAAAGGCTGAGAATTTTACTGTTAAAGATTTATTTAAAAAGTAGGTATGTATAATATAAAAAGTCAAATATTTAAAGAATTATCAAAAACGCAGAAATCCATGCTGTGTAATACTTTGCGTGCATTAGTAAAAAGTAATCAAAATGCAGATTCAGAGCAGCTTTATGATGATTTTGCCGATGATGAGAGATATTACTTGGAAATTAATAATCCGCATTTTGAGTTTTTAAGAGAATATTTAGATGATGATGAGTTCAGAAAAGAAGCGATATTGTATTTAAAGGAGTGTAAAAAGTATTATGAATATAAAAAGTCGCAAGAACCGATAATTCAGGCTCAAAAGGCTTATGAAAAGAAAAAGAGAGATTTTTTAAAAGAAGTAAAAATGAGTCATGAAAATCCTACAAAAAAGCAGTTATATTATTATGAAAGGCTTTGTAAAAAGTATAAAATAGAAAAAAAAGAATTAAAATCAAAACTGGAAGCCAGAGATGAGATTGACAGAATTATAAAAGATCACGAGAAGGAGAATTTATATGGAATTTAACAGTATACAGGATTTCAAATCTAATTTTGCGAAAGTATATCACAAATCCGTTGTACCCATGCTTGTTCCATTTGAAAAAGAAAGGCTTAAAATAAATTTCCAATTTAAAATATTGACAGTTGTTGTTTTAATATTTTTTGTACTATTTGGATTGAGTTATTTGGGTGTTTTAGGAGATCGTTTTCAAAGGCCGCCTGTGTATTTTCTTATATTTATTCCTATAGTGTTTAGTATTTTTTACATGAACATGTTGAGCAAAAATTTTGAAAACAAATTGAAATCAGCAATAATGCCAAATCTTATGAAAGCATTTGGTAATTTTGTCTGGACGACAGCCTATGTAATAGATATGCAAACTGTTAAAGACGCAAAAATTTTTTCAAAGTTTACTCATAAAGACAACGATGATAATTTTTTTGGGACATACAAAGGACTGACAATAAATATTAACGAAACAAAACTATACAGCTATAGAAAAGACGCAAAAGGCAGATTAAAGAAAGAAATAGAATTTAAAGGTGTACTTGTAGAAATAGATGTAAAAAAGCCATTTAAAGGTCATACAATTATAAGGGAGCGTTGTTATTTATTTAATAACCGAGCTTATGAGGAAGTTAAACTCGAAGATCCTGAGTTCAGCAAACAATATTATGTAGATTCTAACGATCAAATTGAATCAAGATATCTATTGACACCATCTTTTATGGAAAGATTTAGAAATATAAAAACAGCTTTCTACGGAACCTCAATAGAAGCCTCATTCAAGGATAACAAACTAATTCTTGCAAT
>CASGAK010000026.1 GCA_949299435.1 uncultured bacterium | reverse complement strand
GTTAAAAATAAAGCTAAAATCGTTGATACAATCAAAAAAGAAGAAGAAAGATTTAATAAAACTCTTGATAGAGGCTACAAACTTCTTGATGAATTTATTTCAAACAAGAAAGATATTGACGGAGAAAGTGCTTTCAAATTATATGATACATATGGATTCCCATTGGAATTGACAAAAGAAATCGCAGAAGAAAACGGCTTAAAAGTAGATGAAGAAGGCTATAAAGCTTCAATGCAAGAACAAAAAGAACGTGCTAAAGCTGCAACTGCAAAAATTTCCGTAACCGGTGATATGAAATATGCAAAAATTGAAGATGAAGTTGGCTCAACTGAATTTGTCGGATATTCAGAAAATGAATGTGATGCAAAAATTCTTGCAACAGTCGAAGGAGATGGATACGTTGATATCGTACTTAACAAAACACCATTTTACGCAGAATGTGGCGGACAAGTAGGTGATAGCGGTATTATTGAAAATGATAATATGAAAGCTGAAGTTTTGACTACTTTCAAAGTAAATCAATTATACGTACATCGTGCAAAACTTATCAACGGCGAAATTACAATTGGTGAAGACGTGAAAGCAAGAATTGATGTTCCTCGTCGTGAAGAAATTAGACTTCACCATACATCAGCACACTTGCTTCAAGCTGCGTTAATAAAAGTATTAGGCGATGAAGTTCACCAAGCCGGATCTCAAGTAGAAGAAAACAGAATGCGTTTCGACTTTACTTGCAACCGTGCAATGACTCCTGATGAGATTTTCAAAGTTGAAGATATTATGAACAACTGGATTGCAAAAGGTTATGAAGTAAAAACTGATATTATGGATATTGAACAGGCAAAACTTACAGGTGCAACTGCTCTGTTCGGTGAAAAATATGATGATATCGTAAGAGTTGTATCAATTACTGATGGAGAAACTTGCATTTCAAAAGAATTCTGTGCGGGTACTCATGCTAGAAATATTAGAGATCTTCGTCTTGTAAAAATAGTTTCTGAAGGGGCAATTGCTGCAGGTACAAGACGTATTGAATTGGTTGTTTCAAAATCAGCTTTTGACTTTATGAACGCAAAAGTAAAAGAAATGGATAAATTGTCTTTGATGTTTAAAACACATTACGATGAAACTGTAGAACGTGTAGAAAAGCTATTGGAAGAAAACAAAGAACTTTCAAAGAAAATTGAAAAACTAGAAGAAGAAAATGCAAGAGCAAAATTCGCTACATTTGCTTCTAAAGCAGAAGACATCGATGGCGGCAAATTGTTCATTTCAAAAATTGAGGATGTAACACCTCTTGCAGCTAAAGTAGGCGTTGAATTCTTATCAAATAAGCTAGGTGAAAGCATAATAGTTCTTGCAAATTCAAAAACTGTTATTGCAAAAGTTTCAGACAGCTTTGTTAAAAAAGGCATCAATGCAGGTAAGATTGTTGGCGAAATAGCTCGTGCAACAGGTGCAAACGGAGGGGGAAGACCTAACTTTGCACAAGGTGGCGTGAAAGATTCGTCTAAACTTGATGAAATTCTTGCTAAAATCGAATCTGAACTAAAAGCTGTTAAAGTGTAAATCCTTTTATACAAAAGATTAGGATAGAAATATAAAAAATAATTTAAAAAGATAGACTTTAAGTCTATCTTTTTTGTATAAATGAAAATTCCTGGGATAAAGAAAAGAAGCTGGATTTTATAGTTGATATGTAAGTAGTACGAAACTGATTTTGAATTATATTTTATAATTTTCATTAAAATTTATCAAAAACCTTGATTGTGAAAAAAATTAAGTGGTATAATTTAACTGAAGAATAGTGTATTAAGGAAGATAGTTATGAAAAGTATTACCCCAAGAGTAAGCAACTCACCCTCTTTTGCCATGGCTGTGAAGTTTAATAATAGTGGTAAAAAATTTTTTAAAGAAGTATTTAAAGATAACCCGCAAGCTGCAGAGCAATATATTCAAAGACAGTGTAGTAATTTAGCTTCTGATATTTTTATAGAGGATTCTAAAATATCAGTAAGTATGAACGGACAAAAATGGAATATTGTTAATTCTATAATTAACAAAAAAAATAACGGCAAGTATTATGAAGAAATTCTATTAATGCGAAATAGAAATTTGTTCAGACAATTAGGGGTTAAAACCCTTATAAGAGAAAGTGACAGATTATCTTCTGAAACTTATGGAAATAAAGGTATATTACTCGCACTTGCTGAAGATATTGCCAACTACCAATCGCATAAGGTTGGGAATAAAAAACCCTCAGTTTTGGAAAAAATTAAAGCTCTATTTAAAAATGAATAAGTATTTTATAAAAAATTCCGCTACTGTTTTTTATAGCGGAATTTTTATTCACATATCATATAGTTTTGCGGCTTAGTGCGAACTAAATTAATGAGTAAGTAGTTTTTATTTTATATAAAACTAAGCAGCAATTGCAGGTAGGGGTATTTCTACAAAGTCTAAAGTTATATCTTTTATTTCAAGTTCAATATCTGTAAATTCCATTGTAATTTCAGGTAATTCAAACTGAATTATATTTTTTGACTCATTATCATGTTCTTGTACGGTTGGAATAACGTATTGTGAAAAACATTTTTCTAAAAATTTAATAACATTAGTAATAGCTGTATTGTGTAAAATATTATTCATACAAAGCTCCTCTCTCAAATCTGGTATATATATAAAGTATTTTATTAAACCTCGATTTCACGGTTATTATTTTTTGTTACATTATTTAATGTTTTTTTAAAAATAAATCTTCTGCATTATCATTAATTAAAAGAGGAGAGTGAATATGACAATATTGAAAATAGAAAGATTACCACATAATAAATGTCTGCCGGAATATAAGACAGCAGGTGCTGCAGGTATGGACTTATCAGCAGCTATAGAAGAGCCGATTACTTTAAAGTCTTTAGAAAGAGCTTTAATCCCTACAGGGATTAAGATTGAGTTAGAGCACGGTTATGAAGCTCAAATCAGACCACGTTCAGGTCTATCTATAAAACATGGTATTTCGCTGATTAATTGTGTTGGTACCATTGATGAAGATTATAGAGGGGAAGTATGTGTCCCTGTTGTAAATCTTTCTAATGAAAGTTATACTATTCAGCCTCAAGAGAGAATTGCTCAAATGATTATTGCAAAAGTTGAGCAGGCAGATATTGAAGTTGTTTCTGAACTTACAGAAACAGCAAGAGGTGCTGGGGGATTCGGCTCTACAGGTAAATAGTTTGTCTTAAAAATTCCGTGATAAAGAATTTAAAAGGAATTTTTGAGTATCATATCCGATATCATAGCTAAAAGTGATATTCTAAATTAGAGTAAAATTAGCAAAGTTTTGTTTAACTTTAAAAGACCTATTTGTAAAAATAGGTCTTTTTTATTTTTCTTTGGATTTGAAAACGGATATGCTTTTTAAGTTTTCTATATCAAAATTTGTTTTAATTAAGTTGTCGAACAGATTATAATTTTCTTGTTTATCAGTTTTGTTTTTTTGATTTTTCCAGTAATCCTTATCCAGTTGAGGAGTTCCTTTATTATTTGAATAATCTGAATACAAGTCTGTCATATCTTAATCCTTTATTTTCTATTTGTTTTCTAACGGCTCAAAATTAAAAAACTTTATCTTTTTATGCTTGTTTTTTACAAATTTTAATAAATTATTCTCGTCTAATATTTAATAACATATCATTCGGTATGAAGAAATCTTTTATACCATAGTTAGCGTTCACAAAACAAAATTCTACGGTTTCGCCAAAATCAATATCTATTAAGTTAAATGGGATACTTATATCAATTACATTGTCATATACGGATTTAATATCTTTTGTGCTTTGTAGTACCCATAAATTATTAGGAATAGCTTTAATCAATCTTAAAAACTGTACTTGATTGTTTTGTATAGCGATTTGAATTTCATTATGAAATTTTTCTTTTGATATTGGTAAAATATTTTCAGTTTTATTTATCAATCTTACGGGAGATAAAGCCAATTTTCTATCAGCATTTCTTAAATAAATATAAATTTGAAAAGTTTTTTCATTTAACTCAGGGTTATTTTGAATATATTCATTGACGTATAATCTAAAATAAAGATTGTCTTTGTCATATCCAAAACAGATTCTGTCAAAGAATTTAGACTCACTTAACAGTGGTCCGTCAGGAATGTCAATACAGCCTGCATTAAGCCAAGAATCATCTTTACTATCATTTCCCGTCATTGTCGGTGTAATTTCACCTTTAGGATATCTTGAAGGCTTTGTTATTGCTGAAATTAATGGTATATCCAAATATTTAGGAGGTTCCAAGTTGAAGCATAAATAAATATTTTTCAAATGTTCTCTGAATAAATAGTCAAAAATATTATCTCTTCCTGAATCGTTTGGCTCTCCATACCACCAAAACCAATCACTACCCTCACATATAAACAACTCTTTTCTTGCAGCTTCTATATTCGGGTTAAGCGGGTTCTCTTTTACAAACTTAGAAAAATCATCTCTTACGCGTTTTAAATAACTCCAAGCAAGATTTTTTAAAGGCTCATCTATCCAAAGTTTAAAATTCCTGTTAATCCAAGAGCCAGCGTACAGTTTTTTTAAAGGTTTATGATGATTTTCTTTTTCCAAATAATCAGAAATTAATACAGTTTCAAGACTTTTATCATCTTCAATAAGTTTGTATAAAGTTTTTATGAAAATAAATCCGTTTTGAGCGTAATTTTCCCAACAGTTTTCACCGTCCATTGCTATGGTTAAAAGATGGTTCTCGTCTGGAGAAGATAGGAGCTTACCTTGAGCGACTTTTATTCTGTCATACAAATCGTTTGCAGCTAAAATGGCGTCATGGTTTGGATATTCAAAACTGATTAAATTGGGTATTACTGCATCTCTAAATATCATTTTCATACCATTTTTATATTCATAGGATTTTAAAAGATGATACGGATCCTCCAAATAACCTTTAAAATCTCTTACAAATTCAAAATCAATACTGTTTGATAATACCCCCTCATCTGAAATGGTCCATTTAACCCCCAAATCATTCAGCATATCAAGTGTTTTAGGACTTACGCAATGCTCTGATGGCCAAATACCTTTAGGTCTTTTGCCAAAAAGATCCTCTATTCTATCAAGTGCAAATTTAGTTTGGATTTTAGCATCAAGTCCCATTTTTAAATCAATCGGTAAATCATCATTGAATGTTTTTTTTATTCCGTTAATATCAATTAAGATAGGTAAAATTGGGTGATAATAAGGACTTGTTGTAATTTCAATCTGACCTTTTTTCAAAAACTTTTTATATGTTGGAATAATTTTTCTTATTATATCCCGTTGAATTTCAATTATATTTTCTCTGTCTTCAAGTGTATAATTTTTCCCTTTTTTGAAAAGTTTTTTTAGTAATGGATATTTACTTTTATGAGTGGGATCAAACCAAGCTAAATTAAATAGAGCCATAAGATCAGAATACTCTTGGTTAGTAAATAAATCTAAAGAGCAATCAGGATTTGCTATTCTTTTTTGATAAAGTCGGTTGTATTCTTCAAAAGGAAAAATCATGTTCTGATAATTTGCATCAAAAAAGTTGTTTAAAATAAATTCTTTATCGTCATTACTTAATTCGCTGACATCTTTTACAGTAATTCTGGAATGCAAATCATGTATATTATTTTCTCCATAATCAATAAAAGCATCTAAAAGTACAGGGACCAAATTAAAGTTAAGTTTAATTTTTTTAAATTTATCAAGGATAGTGACCATTTCAAGGTAATCTTTTACAGCATGAAGTCTTACCCAAGGCATCAGATAATCTCCGTCAGGAGTAAGCTGATATACAGGCTGATGGAAGTGCCAGTAGAATGCTATAGATAGTTTTTTAGTTTGACTCATCATACGCTTAACTTAACTCCGACTGTAAAATTATTATAGCATTGATTTCAAGAAAAACAACACCGATAATTTTTTTAATATCGGTGTTATTTTCAGTAAACAAGAAAGGTTGGTTTTTAAAGTTTTTTATAAGTTATGCATGTTATCAAAAATTTCTTTTCGTTGAACCCATATTTCCATATTAAGTTCTTTGCCTGCATTTGTGAGAGCTTCTTTAATTTCTTTGAATGAATATTTTGATTTTTCTATATTGCCCAGCATAAACATTACGAAATGTCCTTGCATGAGAGTTTGTTTTATATCTTCAATATTGACTTCATACTCCGCCATAACTGTTGCAACTTTTGCAACAATACCGACTTTGTCGACGCCTGATACTGTAATTATTATTTGTTGGTCTGACATGATGAAGATCCTTTTTCTGAGTCTGCGACTGTTGCTGCTACAGTTACTGTCGCAGGAGTTACTGATTTAATCCAGTCCGGTACGATAAATTTACCGATATTATGATTTTTGCAGTATAATTTTAAATCATTTTTAATTTCAGGAGCCAATACATATAAAGCTATGATATTAGGAACAGACATTGCAATCATCATAGCGTCTGTAATGTTGATAACAGAAGCTACATTCATTGCAGAACCGATTACGATAAATACGCAATAAATAATATCAAAAGCCAAATTGCGCTTATGACCTTCCCCTACTAGGAATGTCCATGCTTTTTGTCCGTAATATGCCCAGCTTATTAATGTTGATAGTGCAAATAAAATAACTACAACTGATAAAATATAAGGGAAAAATGAAATTACAGATTCAAAAGCTGAACTTGCAAGTTCAATACCGGAAATTTTACCGACTTGAGTTTGTTCCAAAATTCCTGAAAATACAATTGCAAAAGAAGTTAAAAGACATAAAATACCTGTCAAAAGAGTTTCTAGTAGAGCGACAAACCCTTGAGATACGGGCTCGTTAGTTTTAACTGTTGCATAAGCAATAGCAGCAGCACCGGTACCTGCTTCATTTGACTGAACTGAACGTCTTAGTCCTATGATAATAGTTCCGAACACACCGCCTGCGACAGCGTGTGGTGAGAATGCTTCACGAACGATAAGTGCAATTGCATGAGGTATGTGCATAAAGTTTGCAAGAATTACAATAAGACCTGCACCGATATATAAGAAACACATTGTTGGCACTAAGATTGTTGTAACTTTAGATATACTTTTAATCCCATCAACAACAGCAAGCCACACAAGCACTGCAATCAACAATCCGAATACCCAAGTGTATCCATGCATAAAACTGTGTTCTCCGCCGGTAATTAACAGCAACTGGTGAGCAGATTGGTTGACCTGAATCATATTTCCGCCAGAAATTGCACCCCCGATACAAAGTACTGCAAAAATTGCAGACAAAGGTTGACCAAGCCATCTCATTTTCTTTCTGGTCAGACCATGAGCAATGTAATGCATCGGTCCGCCAGATACTGTGCCGTCCAAGTTAAATCTTCTATACTTTACAGCCAGTGAGGCTTCTACGAACTTGATTGACATTCCTAAAATTGCACCTGCAAAAATCCAAAATGCAGCTCCAGGTCCGCCAATCGAAATAGATATTGCAACTCCTGCTATACTTCCGATACCGATTGTACCAGACAAAGCTGTTGCAAGTGCCTGGAATGATGATACTTCACCATTACCGTCAGAAGATTTATCTGAAGGTTTTGCAACTACATCAATCGCATGTTTTAATCCCCATATTGAAATTCCTCTGAAAAATATAGTGAAAAATATACCGGCAATTAATATCCAAAATATAATTGCAGGCAAACTTGAGCCGCCTATTTTAACCGGAAAGAAAATTAAATTCGCTACAGCATCTGAGATGGGAGCAATATGTTTGTCCATAAATTGATCCACGTTCATTGCGTTAGCGTGTTGTACATTAAATAAGAGTGTCAAAAGTACAATTAAAAACTTGTTCATTAAATTACTTCCTTTCGGTTTTTGTCTAAGGTTATAAGGGTAAACATACCATTAATTACCAACTTGTATAATACTAGCAAAAACATGCTGAAATCATGTCAAATCGTTACGAAAACTTAAAAAAACGTTGCAAAACTTACTTATTTTAAATCGTACGAAAGTCTTATATAGTGATAGTTTTGAGTGTTTTTTAAAAAGTTTACATTATTAAGTTAGTTTGCGATTTTTAGTGTCAGAAATTATTTCGTAAGATTTTTCGATACAGTTTTTTAATTCGTTATCTTTTTGAGCAATTTTAGCTAAAGATTCAATTACAGAGATAGTTTCAGGGGTAGAGTTTCTGTAAATAAACATATTTATTCCGGCTTTAATCCCCATAATGCAGGCTTCAATTGATCCATAGGCTGCAACACCTTTCATAATCATATCATCAGATATAATTATACCATTGTAGTTCAAATTATTTCTGAGATAAGTAAGAGCATTTTTACTTAATGAAGCAGGGAGTGTATTTTTATCAAAGCATTTACAATGGAGGTGGGCTGCCATAATCATATCTATTCCGTTTTCAACGGCTGATTTAAAGGGTGCTATGTGAATTTTTTCCATAATATCAAGCGGTAAATCAATTACAGGCAGACTAAGGTGACTGTCACTATCAGCATCGCCATGACCAGGGAAATGTTTTATACAAGGCATAATACCGTTTTCGATATAAGTTTTTATAACAATATTTTCAGCAGTAATGACTTCATGCGGATTATCAGAAAAAGCTCGTTCGCCTATAATCGGATTTTTAGGATTTGTATTTACGTCAATGCAGGGAGCAAAGTTTAAATTTATTCCAAAATCTTTGAGCTCTTTTGCAATTTCTTCGGTCTGTTTTTTCAGAAAATCTTTACCTTTGGTATAAGCTAATCTAGCTGATAAGTATTTTTTGCCGTTGTGAATATTTTCTGTTCGCTCTACACGTCCCCCTTCTTGGTCTATTGAAAGAAAAAGCGGTGCAGAAGATTTTTTTTTGACGTTTTTAATTAAATTTTTAAACTGTTCTTTTGATTGTATATCGTGTGTAAAAAATATAATACCGCCGAGGGGGTGTGAAAGTGCTTTTTCATATCCCCCGCCTTCGGTTCCTATAATAAACATTGAATATACTTTATCAATTAAATTCATATTCTACACAGTTGCTTTTTGGGTAAAAAGTTTTTCATTTAGCGGATATAGGATTTTAAAATCTCCGCATTCAACTACTTGTGCAATTTTATCCAAAATATTTTCCTTTTCTTCATCAGTTAATTTGTTTATTCCGCTGTTCAGTTGAAGGTCAGTTGTATTTTGTACTGCTGTAAAACCTTTGTTAATTTTCAAAAATTCTTCATATTCATCAAGTACTCTTGGAATAAAGTCATCAATTTTATAATCTTGTCCTAAGTAATATTTGATATCTTTTTTGTATTGTTCGATGTACTGTCTTATAAAGTCGACTTCACCTGTGATTTCTTTTTCTTCGTATTCACCGCCATAGCACAGGTTGTTTAATACAGGCTTGTTTAAATCTTTTATGCAGGCTGCCCAAAGTATGCAGCCTAAATAAAATCCAATGTATGTATCTATTAGATGTTGAATTTTATTGTAATACATTTTAAATTTCATCTTTTTTTGATTGAAATTTTTTACTCGGATTAAATCTTGGTAAATGTTTTGAATACTGGGAACAAAAGCACTCATGTGAGCTATAAATCCCGGATCAAATTGTGCACCGTCTGTAAAGTCAAATTTTTCTGTCATTTTATATTCCCTCTTTTTATCTGTATTATTTTTCCAATAATTTTTCGCGGTATAGAGTATCATATTGATATCTGTAACCTTCTACAAAACTTTTTACGACTGCTTTAGAGAATTTTTTTCTTGCAGCCCAGTAGGAGGTGTGAGCCAAAAAGAAAGGCCTCCAGCTCCATACTCCCGAATTGTCGTAAATAAATCCTTTCGGGTCTGTAAATGTGAGATTAATAATTTTTTCCATTTCCTGATAGGTAAGATTTCTTGATGAGGGGAATGCAAGAGGGTCCTCACGGAAGTTTACCGTCAGCCAAAAAAGTCCGTTTTCCATCATATATTTAAGCATCAGTTTGTTATAATATGTCTGCTCATAGTCAGGATCTGCCAAATCAGAATAAAATAAAACAAGCGGACTTGCAAAATTTACGACACCTTTTACAGCTCCGACAGGAGAGCATACTTTTTCGGTAGAGGAATCAATTTCAAGATAATTTTTTTTAAGTGAGGATTCATCATTGTTGAATACCAGCTTTCCTCCTGAAGATACGACACCTATATTTGCATCTGCTAGTGCAGAAATGCAAGTATTTTTTCTTGGATTTTCTTTTACAAATTTTTTGAAATCTTCTTCAACTTTCAAATTGTCAAATAGTTCTTCCAAATTTATATAGGGTAAAGTATTTACAAGATATTCATAAGTTATAAATGTACCTGCGGAATATCCGTATAATACTGTATATCTGCCTTTTTGATATTCATCTTTTACCATGTCGTTGAGATTTTTTACAATTGGCAGCATATGATGAGTTTTTTGCACCCATATCGCATCGTGCATATATTGAGTTATAAGCCGTCTTACTTGAAATGCAACGGTAGGACTGAAATCTTTTGAAAGATCCAGTTGTTTGTTTACAAAATCCAAATCCACTTTGCTCATATCTCCCCAAAAGAAAATTTGGGGCTCATCAATTATATTTAATTTTTCACGACTCAGCATTAATTGCCTTACTTGTTCGTTGGATTCAAATTGGTCTACCATCGCTGGGTGAAGTTTTTTTACTCCGTTTTCAAACCAATTTTTCATCTTTTCATTATTGTTGTTAGAGCCGTTGATGTAAATAAAACTTATATCAGATGCAAATGAAAAGTTTTGCATGCTGATTGCTATAATTAAAGCAGATATCCCTAAAAGTAACTTTTTCATAATTCTATATTAGCACAAAACCTTACTTGCACAAATTATGAATTGTTGTAAAGTTTTTAAAATATGGTAGCAAAAAATAAATTTATGTGGTTTATTTTTATTGTTCGGAACTAGTGAAATGAAAATATACCCCATAAATATTTTTAATAAAATAGTAAATTTACCTCAGAATGATTACCAAACCAAGCAGGATCCATCAGTAAGAGCGAAAAATGAGCTTATAAGTTATTCTTATTCTCCGGTTGTGTTCGGAGCTGATTTAAATGAATTTAAAAGTCAAATGCTTTCATTAGATGATATTCACTGTCCTTGTTGTGGAAATAAAATGGTCAGTAAAGCAAAAGAAAAAGAGCTTATTAAACAAGCTATGCATACACGAAATATTAAAGAATATGCAAATTTTCTTGAAAAAAATAAAGAATATTTCCACCCTGAATATCAAAGGTTTATTGTATATGTAAATAAATTTGCCCAAAAGGATCCGAATTTACCATTTGCTGATATGGTAAGAATTTTATCTTCAAAAACTTCGATTATCATGCGAAACCATATTGAAAATCAAGTAAATTATTTAGAGCAGTTGAGCAAGAGCAGGTTTTTCTCGGAATCAGATAAGGCAAAACTTTTAGCCGGTGCTGATTATCTTAAATCAATTGAGAATATCCCAAAATACAATGATTTAAAAAATAATTTGCAAGAAACTATCGGGAAGATGGATAGTGAAAAGAAATGGAAAATATATGATGACGTAAAAGGCGATCTTCATAGAATTTATAAATATAATACCGCACTAAGGTATCAGGATAAAAATACATTAGGTCTACCTCTGCAAGCTGTTATTGTTTCTAATATGCTGCATCATTCAAAAAGTAATTATGTAGAGATGTCAAATACCCTAAGACCAGATGTAAGATTTAATAAGTTTTTACTTTGCAACGACTGTAACCTGATATATAAATCATTCGGGCAAATAGTTAGAGCAGAAAATGCGAAAAATAATTTGAGTGTTTATGCAGCGGATATTTCAAAAGCAATATCGGATAGAAAATTGGTAAATAACAGCAGATATATATATGAATTTTTGAGTGCTGTGAGGGGATATACAAAAGGAGGTATTGCAATAGAGCGTTCCGTAATGCAAAGTGAGGCAAAGAATTTAATTTTCAAAGAAGGCAAGAGTCAGTATATGTTCAGTAAATATGAAGATATTCCATGTGCTTGCTGTGGAACTCCGATGTTAACTCACGATCAAAAAGTCGATTTGTATAAGCAAATAATCCAAAGCGATAGTATTCATGAGCTTATGAATTTGGTAAAAGTAAATTCAAAATACATAAATCCAAGATTTGAAAATGTATTAAAACGTATAGAGCGATTACTGGAAGAAAATCAAAATATTTCTGAAAACGAACTCTTAGAGTCTATGAGAAAGCTAAGTGCCAACGATATAAGAGCTCAACTTGAAAAGAATATGTTAGCTGTTATAGATTATCAATCAAACCATAAATTGAATTATATAGATAATAAATTAATAGATGACTATGTAGCAGCAATAAAACGAGAGTATAGAGATTTTAAAGATGATGATGAATTTATAAATACTAATTTTGAAAGAATTATAAATGATACTCTAAAGCAGGTAAGTCAAACTCATCAAAGTAAAATAGTGGTATTAGCAAAGAAAAACATAAGACAATTGCATGTTGAAAACCATCTTTTATATCCGATGCCTCATGTGGTAGAAAAAGTAGGGGGTGTTTTCAAAGCTATATTTGAAGATATTTTCAAAGGTTCAGTAATAACAGTAGATCATATAGAGCCTCGTGACAGTTCAGGTGCTGATGAATATTTTAACAAAATCGGATATTGCAAAAGCTGTAATCGTGAAAAGACAAATATGGAATTTAGAAATTGGTTAAAAATCCACCCTGAGATTCGCGTGAATTTGCCTAAACATTTGAGAAAAATTAGTGAAATTATAAAACGTGAAAAAATAAAAGAAATGTATGATTATCCGGAAAATTTGGCAAAATATTCAATGGAATTATCAAAGGGCAGATTAAGAATCCCGACAAAATATGATACTAAAGATTAATTTCAATTTTTTCTGGAGCGACATAGTTATACAAAAGAGCAGCGGCAGCACCTGCAATAAGATTTGCAGCGATAGTAATAAAAACACTTTGCCAGCAAGCGATATTCATCATGCCAAGAGCCATAGCTACAGCCGGATTGAATGCTCCATAACATAATACGCTCCCCACAGCAAAAATTCCTACAGTTACTGTCGCACCTATCGCAAGTCCAAAGTATGAATTTCCTTTAGTTTCTCTGTTTGTTGCACTCATTAAAACAACATAGCATAGTGCGAAAGTAAATAAAAATTCTCCGGTAATCATCGGCCACATATTGAAAGCACACCCCTCAAAGTTTGCAACATGTCCTGAAAAATGGTTTACAATCATTACAGCCAAAGTAGCCCCCAGTAGTTGAGATATAACATAAGGGATAAATTCATAAGCAGGCAGAGCTTTTCTTATGACAGCTGCGAGTGATACCGCAGGGTTGTAATGACCACCGCTTATAAATCCTCCTGCATATACCATAATCATTAGTGCAAAACCTATAGCTATTGCATTAATTACACCGTCCCCCCCAAGCAGTAAAACACAGCCTATCGTAAATACAAGAAAAAATGTCCCGATAAACTCTACCGTATAACTTCTGAAATTCATTTTATTCTCCTTTGCATATAAATATTTTTAACAGAGTTAAATTATCATATTTTTACAAAAGCCGCTATTGTATAGCAGGATTAGAACTTTTGGTGTAAAATAAAATCATGTTTTATTTTGAAAAATTAAACGGAAAAACAATTATGAAATCAGACCTTTTGTCTGATGTGGAACATTTTTTTACGACACGTGAAACTGTTATCAAAACAAAAGATGAAAATTTTCAAAGTTATGCAGCTGAAAATAAAAAAATGTTCAGTGAGATTTTAAGAGTGAATCCTGAAAATTTTATTTCTCCATCGCAAACTCATTCAATCAATGTGGGAGTGGTAGCAGCAGGTAAAAGTGATTATCCTGAATGTGACGGGCTGATATTGAATAATTTTACCCAGGCAATATATTTGAATTTTGCTGACT
>CASGAK010000025.1 GCA_949299435.1 uncultured bacterium | reverse complement strand
TCTTCTTTAATCTGGGCCGCAGTGGACTCGAACCACCGACCTCACCCTTATCAGGGGTGCGCTCTAACCACCTGAGCTAGCAGCCCACATATTGGGGTTGAGATTTCTCTCGCAAGTCTTAATCTACTATAAACATTTTTTAAAATCAACCCCTTTATATATTTTGATTATTAACAAGTGTTACAAATTTACGGATTGTTGAATTTTTACAGAATATCTGCCGTTAATATATTTGGAGAGTTATTTCCAAATACAAGGATTTCTGATGATTGTACTTGATACTGATTTAACAACATTACTTAGCAAATTGAATATCAGCCAGACAAAAATGGTTGAAATGTATTCAATGATGACAGTTGATGAGATTGTCGAAGCTGAAGCTGCACAAGGTAATCAAGCTGCGGTTCAGTTTGCTGCAGAATTATTTACTAATGTTGATAAATTAGTTGAAATATTTAAACTTGCAGATCCTAATAATAAATATCTTATATTAAGTACTATGACTGCCGACAAATTGCAAAAATTTTTGCCACTTATGGAAGAAGAGGATCTTTTGCAAGGGTTTTATTTTTTTACCGAGGACAAATTACTTGCTATGTTAAGGGAGTTACCACCTGAGCAGCTTGTAAATACAGTATTCCAAATGTTCTCAGAGCAAGAAGTTATACAGTTAATGCCAAATAATGAATTGGATAAACTTTTAACAAGTACAGAGGTTGATAAAGATAATGTATTAAAACATTTAAAATCAATTCCACCCGAATATTTGGCTCAAATGATTCAGAATGTCACTGGACAAGAAGTTAAATCAGGTGATAATATTGATATGATTAAACAAATAAGTCAATTTAATCCGTTAGAATATAAAGATGCTCTTACATCTATGGAACCGACGCAAAAACAGCAATTAACATATTCATTAGCTCATGAGCACCCTGAGTTATATCAGCTTTTCAGTCCTGAGGCTTACACTAATATGATTCACGCTCAAAAACAGAAGCCTGACCTTGTTAAGGCTATGGCAGTGATTGAGCCTGAAGAGAAAATAAAAATGCTTGAAGAGTTACCAAATGATCTTTTGTCTGTTGTTATTACTCAAATAGATGCAAGAGTTTTTGCAGATACTTTGATTAACCGTTTTCCTGAAATCTTAGCAGAAATTATTGCCAGTTAATAGCCGATTTGGGCTAGGTTACCTGTTGATTGACAAAAATATTGTACTATAGTATCATACGTTTGTTTCGAAAAATAGGGATTAAGAATTTGTGATTAGTACAAATAATCAAACTGTCAATAGCCCTTTAACTGACCGTCAAATTGAGGTTTTGAAATTAATTGCAGATGGTTGTGAGGACAGAAGAATTGCAGAGTATTTAGGTATTAGTATTCATACGGTAAGGGCTTTTGTGCATAAGATTATTAATAAATTGGACGCTAAAAACAGAGTGCATGCTGCTTGTAAAGCTATCAGGCTCGGAATTATTAAATAGTTGTACAAAAATTCCGTGATAAAGTAAGTGTAATTTTATAAAGATGTATTAGACAACATAGTTCGCACCAAATCTGAATGCAAGGTATAATTTACAAAGGTCTGATTCTTACTATTGATTATTTATTACAGAAGTTGCCAATTGAAAAGCCTTTTCTGTAAATAAAAACTTCATTATTTTTCTTGGTAAAAATGAAGGTAGAATATATTTTTTAACAACGGTTGTTTTTTGGTATCTGACAGAAATATATACAAGTCCTACGGGTTTTTCTTTTGTCCCTCCTGTCGGGCCGGCAATTCCTGTGGTGCAAAGTGCTATGTCACAGTTGGATAACTTTTGTAATCCTTCTGCCATTGCTTTTGCACATTCTTCGCTGACTGCTCCGTAGGTATCTAAAATTTCATTACTTACAGATAAATATTTATGTTTTGCTTCATTTGCATAAGTTACGTGACTTTCGTATAAAAACTCGGAACTCCCCGAAATATCGGTCAATCTTGAGGCCAAAAGCCCGCCTGTACAACTTTCTGCGGTTGCTATTGTAAGTTTTTTGGATTTTAAAAGGTTTGTAAGTTTTTTCAAATTTCTGTCAAACATCTTAAAATTAATTTAAATCTCTATTAAAAAAATGTCAATGAATGTGTGAAAAAATTCTGCAAAAAGAAACTGAATCGTAATATCTAAGCTACTTACGGGAGCGTATAAGAAGTAAAAGTCTGTTTTTGAATTGAGGTTAATTTTTTTTTACATGAGCTTTTATTTTAAAGTATTACTGTACTATCATGAGAAAAATGGGAGGAAAAG
>CASGAK010000024.1 GCA_949299435.1 uncultured bacterium | reverse complement strand
TCTTGTATGGATAATTGAAATGCATTAGATATTATAGAATATGTATGTTTCATTCTATTTACATGTACAGTTTTTTGCCATTTCCCTATAAGATTAGGCAAAGTCATCGCTGCGACTATTCCTACTATCCCTAGTGTTATTAGCACTTCTGATAATGTGAATGATTTTTTTAACTCCATAATATTATCCTTCTTTATAATTAAATTCCAAAAATTTAGCTGTTACATTAATATTATATATTATACTTAATAAAAAATCAATAAAAAATTAGCCAATAAGTTATTATCAGATAAAATGTCTTATACCATAATGTAAAAGAGGTTGTTATGGGTAATATAAAAGTTTTATTAGGTAAACGAATTAAAGAGTTGAGGAAAAAACAGGAGCTGACACAGGAAAAATTGTCTGAGCTTGCAAATATCGAAACTCCCAGTTTAAGTAATATCGAAAACGGTAAAAATTACCCGAATCATGAAACTTTGGAAAAATTATCAACAGCTTTGCAGGTAAGACCTTATGAGATGTTTATTTTCGATTATTACAAGTCCCATAAAGAGCTTATTGAAGAAATGAATGCATATATGTTAAAAAACGAAAAATTGACACGTCAGATGTATCAATTTTTCGAATGTATAAAATAAAATTAATTTTTAACTTTTTAACTTTTTTTCACGTCATCTTTGATAATAATAAGATTGTTTGCAATTTTCATTGCACAGGTAGGAAGTACAACGTGGTTAAGTCCGTCTGCGATACTTAAAATACTTCTTGCTTTAAGCGTAACGTCTTCACCTTTGTATTGAAAAGTGTAATCAGTATCCCTGTCTGAGCGAATTGTAATTTTGTCCATTTTTTTCCCCTTATTGTCGACTAACAATTCAAAATTATATCATAAATTGAAAATAAATCAAGTATTTATTGCTTAAATTACTTGTCTTGTCTGATTCCGAGCTGGTTGAAGAATATTCCTTCTTCCATTACTTCTTCATATAACTCCTCATCTTTTTTGAAGGCTTCTTCTGTATAAGGATACAAATCAATACATACATCAAGTTCAGTTTCAATTTTTCCGATAATCGGCCATATTTGCTCTCTTTTTGATTTATCCTCAATGTCAAAAAGTGCTACTATTTCAATATCTTCATCTGTATGATCGTTTCCGTCGAGATATGCTCCGAAAAGATATAGCCCCTTATAGTCATCAAACTTCTTTCTGAAAGCGTTTGATAACATTTTAATTACTTCATTAAGTTTTTTAGACATTTTTAAAGTCACTCCTTAATTTAGCTCTGTCAATTGTTTTTTGAACTGATGTTGACAGATTTTTGACAGAAACCACATTATTTTTTATTTCGTCTTCGCCCAATATGAATGCGTATTGAGCTACTTTGGATGCTTTTTCTAGTTGTTTGGTGAATTTTTTGTTTTGTAAGTCCAATTCTACTGCTAAAAGTTCTTCTCTTAATTCTTGTGCAAGTTTAAAGGCCTCTACCGGTGAATTTGAGATGATGTAAGCATCAAGCTTTCTAGGCTCGAGTTTAGGAAGCAGTGAAATCAATCTTTCCATACCCATTGCCCAACCTACTGCAGGAGTATCATCTCCGCCGAGATTCCTTACAAGACTGTCATATCTCCCACCTCCGCATACCGCGTTTTGAGAGCCTAAGTTGTTTGATTTGATTTCAAAAACAGTTCTATTGTAGTAGTCAAGTCCTCTTACAAGAAGTTTATTTTCTTTATAATTTACGTTTAGTTCTTTTAAATATGTCTTTAGTTGTGAATAATGTTCTGCACACTCTTTACAGATAAAATCAGATTGAATAACTTCTTTGATTTCTGGTTTTTCAAAGATCGCTTTGCAAGTATCTACTTTGCAATCCAAAAGTCTTAGAGGGTTTTTTTCATATCTGCTTTGGCAATCTTCGCAAAGATTGTTAAATTCAGGCTTTAAAACTTCTTTGATTTTTTGTTTGTATTCTTCTCTGCATTTTGGACAACCAAGAGAATTTATTTCAACCTCTAAATTATAAAGCCCCAATGCTTTTAGGTAATGCACAGCTAAAAGTATTGCTTCAGCATCAGCTGTCGGCTCTTTTATTCCGAACATTTCGACACCTATCTGATGGAATTGTCTTTGTCTGCCTGCTTGAGGTCTTTCATAGCGAAACATGGGACCTTTGTACCAAAGTTTTACCGGAGCTGATAGTCTGCTCATTCCGTTTTCGATAAATGATCGCACAACTCCAGCTGTGTTTTCAGGTCGTAACGTTAATGAGTGGTCACTTTTTTCAAAAGTATACATCTCTTTATTTACAATATCGGTTGTATCTCCTACCCCGCGAGCAAAAAGTTCAGTTACTTCAAAAATAGGTGTACGAATTTCTTTATAGCCGTATTTTGAGAAAATTTCAGCTGCACTTAGCTCAAGATAGCTCCACATAACCTCATCTTGAGGTAATATATCTTTTGTCCCTTTTACTACTTTTAAAATATTTGCCATAAAAAGATTATATTTTGAGCAGGTATATTTGTCAATAAGTTTGGCTAATTAAAAGCTGACTTTTATCTCGGAATTTTTTCTTTAAAAAAGTGTTTTTTAAATTTTTGTAAAGATTTGTAACTATTTTCACAGTATAGAGCAATTATATTGGAATAATATACTTTATATATGTATAAGAGATATAGAGTTTCTAAAAACTGAGGAGTTTATTATGGCAGATGGTATGAGAATTGATGCAATTAATGGCGTAAAAAATGATAAATATTTGGATAAGACAAGCGAAACTTATTCAGCAGGACCGAAAAAGATTAACAGTGCATTTGAAGAATTACGTAAAAAACTTGCGGTAAGTCAGCCGCCTGCTGATGCTCAGTCATTAGCAATGATGTTGCCTTCGTTAAATGGGCAAAATGATAATAATGCTTATAACGCATAGTTTTGCATAAAAAAATATTTGTAATAAAATAGTCCTTGAAACAAGAGGACTATTTTATGTTATTAACAGCCGATATTGGAAATACAAGTATAACGTTAGGATTATTTGAAGAAGACGCTCTGGTTGAAGAATTTCGTCTTGCATCTGATAGGGATTTGTCTTTGGAAGAATATGAGGTGCTTTTAAAGTCATTGTTTAAAGATTTTAAAGTCGATGGCTGCATTATTTGTTCTGTAGTAGAGGAGTTGAATGAAAAGTTTAAAAATGCGGTTGAGAATGTGTTTAAAATAGAGCCGATGTTTTTGAGTTTGGATATAAATACTGGTATAAAAATATCATTGGACAATCCCGAGGAAGCAGGAGCTGATCGAATTGCAAACGCGGCAGGTGCCTATGTTTTGTATAATAAACCGGTAATTGTTGTTGATTTTGGAACAGCTACGACTTTTGATATAGTGAATAAAAACGGTGAATTTATAGGCGGTGTTATAGCTCCGGGACTGAATTTGCAGATGAAAGTGCTTAATAAATTTACCTCAAAACTTCCGAGAATTGATGTTGCGGTTTCTAATACTGCAATTGGACATAATACGGCTGATGCTATTTTGTCAGGTGTAATCAGGGGTGCTGCCTGTATGATTGACGGGCTTGTCAGACAATGTGAAAAAGAACTAGGAGAAAAAGCTGTGCTTGTTGCGACTGGTGGATATTCAGGACTTATTGCAACTTATTTGGAAAGACCTTTTGATTTTATAAACCCGACTCTAACCCTTGAGGGGCTTCGATATCTTTATCAGCTTAACAGTCTTGTCGTATCAACTAAATAGTTATTTAGGCTTTTTATGGAAAAGTTTTAATTTCTCATGAATTGCCATATAATATTCCGGATTTGTAATATCACCTAGTTGTTCGATAATATTTTTTAAATCTTCAAAAGTTTTGCAATTTTCGATTGCTTCAATGGTTTTTACTTTTTTATCTATGATTCCAAACAGTACTTTTTTGAGTTCATTATCCCAATTCTTCTTATAAAAATAGTCTTTGACTTTTTCTGTCGTTTCTTTTGTATAAGCATCATATTTAATTTTATCAATTGTGTTAAAGCCTTCGATATCTGAGATTTTAAAACTTGCTTGACCGTAATCTTCAAAATGGGGACCGATTTGAAGTATTACATCTCTGTTCGGAATTTCGTATAATTTGCCTTTATAGCCTACTATTTCAGGATATTGCGAGGACATGTGACATACATTAATTATTGTGTCCGGGTATGTTTCTTTAATAGTGTCAAAAATTCCAGGCAGGCTAATTTTATGAATATCAGCCCAATAGGCATCTCCAGGGGTTATTATGGCGTGTGTACAGCCTTCTGGCATAAAGTTCTTAACCATATATTTAAGCTCTTTTTTAGGAACACTTTCTGAAGCGTGGTATAGAAAGTGCGTATTTGTGTGCTTGTTATAAAGATACATAACCGAGCAACTGTGCACAAATGAGGTAGATAGCGGTTTTTCAGCAGTACTTTTTAAAAAACTTCTCGGTATCCCATCTGCGTTTGTAGAAATTCCGATTTGTTTCAGTTTTTTGTGTTCTGTTGCATTGAATTCTTTCCAAAACGGTTTTAATGGTATTGAACCTTTGCAAATTGTACCGAATTCACCTTTTCTTATATTTTTTAAACTGTTCAGACCTCTATTGAAAGGATTAGTTCTTTTTATGAAAATATCACTAATTTTCAACGGGTCAAATTTAATCCCGGAAAAAGCTATATTTACTTGCTTTTTTAGGTCTGCTTTTGTGGTTTTATTTTGGGGTATGTAAGAATTATTTATTTGCATTATGTTTCATTAAAAATAAAACATAAAAAAAATTGCTCAAATGTTAAATATTGTAAGTAAATTGCAAGAAATTTCCCATAAGGTTTTCATTCCAAACTTGTACATTTTTCGGTACTGAAAGAACTGCAGGAGTAAAATTCCAAATATATTTGATATCGGATTTTACCAAAAAATCAGCAGTGCTTTGAGCAAAGTTTTTAGGTACGGTAAGTATTGCAATATCAACATTGGATTTTTTACTTAAATTCGGTAGTTTTTCGATATCTAAAATAAGTTTATTATTGACAGTCTGTCCAATCTTTTTTGTATCGTTATCAAATAATGCAATAATGTTAAGTCCGTAATTAGTAAAATTATCATACTTTGCAAGAGCCATTCCCAAGTTACCAGCACCGATTATGAAGGCATTTTTGGTTTTTGAAAACCCGAGTGTTGTTTCTATGGATTTTTTTAATTCTTTCACTATATATCCGACTCTGCATTTGCCTGAATTATTTAAAACACTTATATCTTTTCTTACTTGAGAGTCATCAATATCTAATAGTGTGGCTATCTGATTGCTCGCTATGAATTCAATGTTTTTGTTGATGTAATCGTCTAAAATACAATGATATAGAGTTAATCTGTTTATGATTTTTTCTGAAATTTTTTTGTCCATACCGATATTATACACCCAAAATAAAAGAGCGGAATTAATTTTCCCGCTCGTTATATGATATTAGTCTAAGAGATTGTGGATTTCACATTTGATTTACAAAAGAGGTGCAGCTGTGGCAGCAACTGCACATATATCGAATGGTTGCACCTCTGCCAAGGCACATTAAGTTCGGGGTTAATATAAAATTTTTAGATATCTCATGTCTATATTATATATATACCCAAGGGGTAATTCTTTATAACTATATGTTAAGAAAAATTAATACTTTAGGATTAGTTTTTTAATGGTAAAACACAGCCAAAAGAATTAGTGCTGAAAAATAAGGGAAAATAGTTAAGTAATACTTTTAGTTTAATTCTCTTTGTTCTTCTTGTTTAAGAAATTCACACATTCCTTCAAGGCGGTTATCTTCCATGGCATCAATAAGTTCTTGTACATCTTTTATTTTATTTAGAGCAAAACTGGTTTCAGCAAGCAGAACGCAGTCGTTGCAAAGCCTGTATCTGCCGTATTGAATGGAGCCTGCGAGGCATTTGTATTGTCCGCAGCAGTCGCAGTCAAAAAATTCATTTTCTATATCTGGATTTTCTTCTATATCGTCAAGACGCATTTGCTCAGCGACTTGTTGCATTTCTTCTATTATTTCTTGTTTGCTTTTCATATATAATTCCTTTTTATTTGATTAAATCAGCCATTTCAGAAACGGCATTACCTAGTCCTGTAAATACGGCTTTTGAGATAATTGAATGTCCGATATTAAGCTCAATAAGATTTGGAATTTCATGCATTCTGTGAACATTTTCATAATTCAAACCGTGCCCTGCATTTACTTTCAATCCAATGCTTTGGGCAAGTTTGGCCGAATTTTTTAATTTTAAAAATTCAACTTCTTCTTTTTCTGTCCCGAAAGTTTCAGAATAAGTGCCTGTGTGCATTTCAATAAATTGAGCACCTGTTTTAGCAGAGGCTTTTACTTGTTCTTCATCAGGGTCGATGAAAAGACTTACAATAATTCCAGCTTCCAACAAAGGTTTTATAAATTCTGTTACTTTTTCTAGTTGTCCGGCAACATCAAGTCCGCCTTCGGTTGTAATTTCTTGTCTTTTTTCAGGTACAAGACATATTGAATGAGGCTTTATTTCCAGTGCTATTTTTTGGATATCATCAGCCATTGCCATTTCAAGGTTTAATTTTGTTTTTAATGTTTTTATAAGTGTGTAGACATCTTCGTCTTTTATATGACGTCTGTCTTCTCGCAAGTGGGTTGTAATAGAGGTTGCTCCGTTTTCTTCTGAAATTTTTGCAGCTTCAATTACTGAGGGCTCTTTTCCTCCCCTTGCATTCCTTAATGTCGCAACGTGATCTATATTTACACCTAATAGCATTTTTTTACCTCTTTTCTTTTTTATTTTTTGAGTTTTAGTTTGTTGATTTTTAAAAGTGCTGTATATGAGGGCAAAATGGTTACTTTTTCATCTTGCTTACAACAGTGTACAGCATAATTTATAGCTTTTTCAATGTCTGAATGAATTTCTATTTTTTCACTTGGGACTCCTGCATATTTAAGTCTTAGAGCCATATCATTTGCTCGGGTACCGGAGGTTATAATTGGATTTTTTACGTTTTTCAACTGCTCAAAATCGCTGTCCCAAAGCCAGGAAATGTCCCTGCCATCTGCATAATTATCATTAATTGCAATTATAATCTTTGAATTTAAATCGACAGTTTTTAATACTTCACTAGCCCCTGTCGGATTTTTAATTAGTTGGATAAGGGTATCATGACCTTTAATTGAACGTTTTTCTGCTCGACCGAAAATTGATTTGAAACTATCCAGTGCTTTTTGGATTTCGGATTGATTGAGTCCCAATTCAAACGAAAGTGCTATAGCTGCAAGTGCATTGTATGCGTTATAAAGTCCTACAAGGTTTACTTTAAAGTTATAAGTGATACCATTATGAGTTATAAATATTTCGGAATAATCGTTGTGAATAATTGCTTTTGCTGAGTAATCGCATATAGGTCGTTTATATCCGCATTTTGGACAGAAATAATGACCTTGTTGGGCAAAAAATCTTTTTGAATATTGCAAAGCCTCTGTGCAAGTGCAATTAAAAATTTCAGCAGGAGCATTAGAATCTTTTTGATAATCGCATTCGTAGCTGACATCTTCAAATCCGTAAAATACGGCATATTCAGTCCTGTTGAATGTGGAAACTAGAGGATCATCTGCATTTAATATAAGTTTTAATTTTTTATTTTTATCAATAGCATTTTTAATAAAATTGGCAGTAGTTGCAAGTTCTCCGTATCTGTCCAATTGATCTCTGAAAAGGTTTGTAACTACTAAGTAATCAGATGACATAAAATCGTATAATTTGGTCAGGTAGGCTTCGTCTGATTCAATTACAGAATAGTCAAACTGTTTAAATGGGGCTAAATTAAGTGCAAATACGTTAGCTACACCTGTGAGCATATTTGCACCTTTAAGATTGTGAATTACTGATTGATGTGCAGTCTCTAAGATATGTGAAATAAGTCCAGAAGTGGTTGTTTTACCATTTGTACCGGTGACTGTTATACTTTTTTCTTTTATATATTTCCTGCAATGAGAAAGAAATTCTGGATAATATTTTAAAACAGCCATTCCGACAAAAGACGTCCCGCCTGACTTTGATAAAGTTTTAATGCCTAAATAGGCAGATTTTGCCAATAGTAATGATGTATAAAATCTTAATTGTTTAAACATAAATAGTCCTTTAGACGTATTTTAAATCTCTCGTTGATACTTTATAATCTCAATATAATACAAAATAAGAAATAATTAAAATGTTTTTATTTATCGCAACAATTTTTATAGCAGAAATGATTATAACTTTAACTTTGATTGCATACATAATCAAAGCGGACAAGGCTGTATTACAGGTAAAATCTGATTTGACAAAAGCATTGCCTGATATTAAAACAGCTTTAAACGGTGTAAAATCAGGAGTTCATATTTTAAAAGAGAAGCGTCTGTGGTTATTTGCATATATTGAAATGAAACGTAATCAATATTTATTTAAGGCAATTAAAACAATTTTAATATATACATTATTATTTTTCCTCAGAGGAAGATGTAAAAAAGCGGCATCGGTCTGTAATGGTATATTGCTCGTAAAAGACATCTTAGACGGGATTTCAGCTTAAAACTCTTGTAAAATTTCAAAAAACTGTTATAATATTTATATACAATGAAAGACGAGGTTAATATGAGTAACAACAAATCCTTTATGTTTGGAATGGGGCTACTCGCCGGTATGGTTGGCGGCTTGGTAGCAGGTGTTTTATTCGCACCCAAACCCGGAGAAGAGTCAAGAAGAGAAATTAAAGAAGCAGCGTGCGAATTGTATGAAAAACATTCACCTGCGATAAATGAAGCTAAAAGACAAGCATTGGAGAATGTTGATTTGATGAAATATAAGTTAGAAAGACAATTCAGAAAATTCAACAATATGATAAAATCAAAGAAGTTGCAGAAGGCTAAAGAATTAGAAGATAACGGCGAAGCAACGGAATTTGATTATTAGAGTCTAAGTTAAAGGAATAAACTAAATGGAATTTTCACAAATCGCATTAAATCATGGACTGACATTTTTAGCTTGGACTACGGGTATTGTAATTCTTGTAGTTGGCGGTTTTTTAGTAAAACTGCTTATAGATTTGTCAGCTCTTTCTAAAAACTTAAATGAGACATCAATTTTGGTTAATACTGAACTGAAGCCTACGTTAAAAGAAGTAAATGAAACTCTACAGGCTGTGAACGCACTTGTAAGAAGTACCGATAAGAACGTAGACAGCTTTAAAAGTGCAGTAGAAAAGACTTTCGGAAAGACTAAATTGATTTCCGAATCAATAGTCAGCGGATTGGTTAAAGGTTTTGTTACCGTAATGGGCTTGTTTGCAAAGAAGTAAAAAATAGCCGTTAGCGGTGATTATTTTCTCGCTCGGTGCTGTTAGAATTAGAGCAAGTTGTTTATCAATATGGCAAAATTGACCTATACGTTGAAAGCAAAATAAAAATAACCGGATTATAAAAAAGAAAAGGAGTAATTGATTATGTCAGCAACAAAATTTTTAGCAGGATTCTTGGTAGGCGGTGCAATAGGAGCTATTGCAGGTATTTTATTGGCACCGAAATCAGGGGAAGAAACTAGACAAATGATTGCAGATTCAGCAAAAGATGCTATGCGTCGTGCAGATGAAACCGTAAAGCAAATTCAATCTAAAGCTGATGATGTTGTATCAGATATGCAGAAAAAAGGTGATGAAATAAGAGATAGATTACAAAATCTTATTAATCAGCAAAAAACTGCTACTGTATCTGAGGAATAGATTTCATATTGACCAATTATGGCACCGCAAAAGCGGTGCTTTTTTTATTTGTATTTAATACCCAAACGCCCCGATTTTTAAAATCGGGGCGTTTGGGTATTAAAAGGTTCTTAATTATTCTTTTTCAAAGCATCTTCTAGAGCTTTTTCGAGCACTTGGATTTTATTTTCCAAAACTTTTACTTTAGCATTACTCTCATCATTAGATACAGAAGTTTTTTCAAGGCGTCTTTCATAAGCACCTTCTTTTTCTTTATTTTGTATTAAAGCAGGTAGGAAAAACAGAGCAAGCTCCAATTCTCCGAGGAAATATATTAACAAAATAAAAAGCCAGGCACCCATTGACAAACTAACCGGGGCAATATTGAATAAATTTGCGACTTCTTGATTTATTAAAGTTATATTTATTGTATTTCCAAAATTTACTATCATAAGATAGACCCAAATGACAGCTATAAAAAGTGATAAAATCCAAAATCCGTATTTCATAAATTTAGCTCCTGTTTTTTAAATAAGTGAGTACTTTTTTGATTTTTTCATCAGGTTCGATTTGTAATTCTATTATCTCATCAGAAAACGGTTTTGTAAACCTGAGGTAATAGGATTGCAAAACTTGTTCATCTGTTTTTACTTTTCCCATACCTGCACCATATAAAGTATCGTTGAATATGGGAAACCCTTTATGACTCAGATGAACTCTTATTTGATGAGTTCTGCCTGTGATTAGAGTGATATCGAGGTATGTAGCATTTTTAAACCTTTCAATAACATTTACAATAGTCGTACTTTCTTTTCCGTTTTCAATGACTGACATTTTATGGGGCTGCGTAGGGTGGCGACCTATAGGAAGATTAATTGTATCTTCATTGAACGGATATACCCCTTTGACAATAGTTCTGTATTTTTTAGTGAGATTATGATTTTTAATCGTATCAGCGAGATATTCATGCGTTTTATTGTTTTTTGCAATCATCAAAAGTCCGGAGGTATTTTTATCAAGCCTGTGCACGATTCCGCGTCGGAATTCCCCGTTTAAGTCTGATAAATTTCCGCCGAATTTATATAAAAGAGCGTTAACTAAAGTCCCGCTTTTTTCTTGCGTTGTTGGGTGGGTGAGCATTCCTGAAGGTTTATTTATAACAGCCATATTTTCATCTTCATAAATAATTTCAAGCGGGATATTCTCAGGTTGGATTTTAATAATTTCTTTTTGAGGAATTTCAAATTCAATTTTATCATTTTCTTTAAGTAAATAAGCAGGCTTTTTAATGCACCCGTTAACTGACACATTACCTGATTTAATTAAACTTTGAATTTTAGATCTTGATAACCCTTCTGTCACAGCTGCTAAAAAGCTGTCTAATCTTGAATTTATATCGTTTTCATCTGCAAAATATATCATCTGTAAAATCCGTTTTTGCTTTTGGATAAATTATACAGTAAATAAAAAACTTTTTAAATGTAGATTTACTTATTCCTCCATAAAAACAACAAAGGAAAGTTGAAAAATAAAAATTTTAAAACTTCCCTTTGTTATTGCAAGAATTTTTATAATAGATTTTATAGTTTGACAGGGTAATCCTCAGGAATTTCCCAGTTGTTTAGTTGGAGTAGCTTAGCACAAGATTTATGTTGTATAAGCCACTCTCTAGTTCCGTCCCATTCTTTATTTACATAAGGTTCAATTCCTTTATTTGCATAAACTTCTTTTACACTTTCATTTGAAGTATTTGGGTATAAACCAAATATGAAATAATCTCTGCAACTAGTGCGATTATTTTTATCCATTTTTGAAGCAACAGGATAAAAAGAATAATCTTGACCTTGATATCCCATTTTTACGCTGCTACCGTTTGAAAAATATATCCAAAGAGCACCTCTACCTGAAATTAATTCATTATACTCATTAGTATAAGAAGTTTTAGGAGCATTCAAATATTTTTTCAAGTAAGTATCATAAAAACCTCTCAAACAGGCTTCACTGTATGAGTCAGCTTTACAATCATCAGATATATTCATAAACCAATACTTTTTATCGCCAAGGTCAGCTTCGGCTCTGACGATAGCTTGATTCATAGTAGAATAGAATGCTTTAAGTCTTGTTTCAATAACCTTTTTATTATGA
>CASGAK010000023.1 GCA_949299435.1 uncultured bacterium | reverse complement strand
TGATAAAAGATAAATTCGGAAAAGCGTATGAATATAAAAAATATTCATATATGGCACTTGATCAGGAAGATAAAGCTATTGAAGTGATTAAGACAATGCAAAAAAACAATATTCAAACAGAAGATGAAGATTATAATGTCCAGCTTGGAAAAATATATTTTGAAAAAGAAAATTTTTCAAAAGCCTTAAATTATTTCAACAAACAAATAATTTCCTCACCGAGCTCGCACCCTTTTATATACAAAGGAATGTGTCTAGAGGGGCTTTCTGACTATGAAAGTGCTATAAAAGCATATAATTCATCTTTGGATTATGAAAAGACTGATCTCGCTTATTATAGAGTTGCAAACTTGTATTATCAGGAAAAAGATTATAAAAAAGCACTAGAGAATATAAATAAAGGGCTTTTGTTGAATAAAGATGCATACAATTATACCTTGAAAGGTGATATTCTCTCAGCGATGCAAAGAATTAAAGAGGCGAGAATTTGCTATAAAAAAGCTGAAATGCTCGGATAAAATTAAAATTTATCTGCAAGTTCTTTTACATTTTGGTGCTGTAATCGGTTTTCCGAAAATTAGTCTAAGCCCGCCAAAATTCTTTGACATTGTATTTTTAATTCCGCCTGTGATATCTGCTAAATTTTGCGTAATTAATTCAGCATTTGATATGGAAGATGAAATTTGTGCTCCTTGTGAGCTTATATCACCGGTTATCGAGTCAATATTTTGCGTTATTCCCTCAATATTTTTTGCTGTGACAACAACACTTGATGAAGTTTTATCAAGATTTGAAAATGTATTTTTTAACTGGTTTTCACTCATAGAATTGTTCATTTTTATAGCAAAAAGTCTGAAACTATTCGACATTTGTGCAAGATTACTCGTCATAGTCCTTATTGAAGGTCTGTTTTCATCTACGGTCGCTGTCAATACATTCAAAAATTCAGTTAATGCATCACTTGTGAGTTTTAAACTTTCCATAAGCCCGTTAGCATTATTGGTTAGTGCGTCCAGTTCTCCTGTTAGTGCTTTGCTTGAAAAGTAATTTTCAATATCAACTGTCGTAAATCCGTTTATTTTATCCCCGCTTATAAGATTGTTTTCAGATGGTTTTTCAGGATAAATTAAGTTGATAAAATCAATTTCTTTTCGCTCTCTTTTTTCTCTCGTCAAAAGAGCTGTCGTATTTGCAGGTAATTTTAAATTCTTGGGATACAGCACAATTGTCACAAGTGTTGTTTGAAAATTGTCACTGGGTTTGATTTTTTCCACTTTACCGATTCTATAGCCCTTGTAGTACACTGGAATTTTATTTCTGACAGGTCTTGCGTCATTGAATTCTACTGTTAGATATGTGTAAGTCTTAAATCTGTATACACACATTAATGCTGATAAAATTACAAAAATTATAAGGGCAATCCTTGCTGTTTTTTGCGTAATAGCCTTAGTTAAAAATTCTTTCATATTTGTATATTATTATTTTAATACTTTTATGGAATTGTCATATTGGCTATATAGTCGGGTAATTATTCTATCATATTTGCAAGTTTATAGAGATAATCGTCTTTGGTGCTTGTATGAAAGCCTGTTGGGATAAAATGTTCTTTGTATTTTTCAATAGCATACCTGTCGGTCATGCCTGAGATGTAATCTGTTACAATACGCTCTATTCTGCTTTCATCACAGATGTTTTTTAATTTATCACAGTATAGAAAATATAATTCTCTTATTACATTTCTTGCTTTACTTTCTTCAAGTTTTGCAGGTGAATCGTTATAGACGTTTTCAAACATCCATTTGCGAAGCTCAGTTGTATATCCCCAGGCTTCTTCACTCATTGTTACCTGAGGTTTTCCTATTGAATTTTCAATTATTTCATTTATCATTTTATTCAATCGTTTGCTTTGGATTGATGAAAAATAATTAATACAGTCTTTAGGAAGATCACTTTCTGATATAATTCCAGCACGGATTGAGTCTTCGATATCGTGGTTTATGTAAGCTATTTTATCTGCAAGCTGCACAATTTGTGCTTCGGGAGTTTTGGGAGTGTAGCCCCAGGTGTGAGTAAGGATTCCGTCAATTGTTTCCTGACACAGGTTCAACTTTTCAAGAATTTCCACGACTCTTACACTTTGAATGTTATGGTGAAATCCGCCTGCAACGAGCTCGTTTAAAACCCCTTCTCCGCAGTGACCGAATGGTGTATGTCCTAAATCATGTCCAAGTGCTACAGCTTCTACTAAATCTTCATTTAAATTTAATGCTCGAGCGATAGTTCTGCCTATTTGCGATACCTCAAGTGTGTGTGTGAGTCTTGTTCTAAAGTGGTCGTCAAAAGGAGATAAAAAGACTTGAGTTTTATGCTTTAGTCTTCGAAATGCTTTTGAATGCAAAATTCTGTCACGATCTCGTTGAAATCTTGTGCGAAGCGGGCATTCTTCCTCTTGAATTTTTCTGCCTTTAGAATATCTGCTTTTTGTTGCAAATTCACTTAAATAATCTATTTCTCTTTGTTCTAAATTCTCTCTAATACTATTATTTTCGGTCATAAATCTTCTCAAAATTTTATACTTTGCTATTGAATTATAACAAAAAGAAAATTTTTCATGCTACATCATTTATATTATTTAGCCTGAGTTTTGACAGGGAAATGCTTTTTTCTGTATTCATCAAGCATAGTTCCTGCTTTACTTATCAAAAGTCCTGAAATACCGCCATATAGCATTGCACGTCCGCCTGATACAAGACTTGCTGAAAAATACAGTGATGTAGCTATCGCTCCTACTGCAGGAATGCCTGCTTTTAGAAGTACTGAATACTGTTGATCTTTATTTTCTGATTTAGAAAGTCCCACACCTATTGCTCCGATTGCTGCAAGTATTGATAAAATATCCGTAGGAGCAGAGCCCATTTTAAGATCGCGTGTCATATCAAAAAAGTTATCTGTTTCTTTTGTAATAGCGTTGTCTATATATTTTACTGTTCTGTTTGCAGATTCTTTAACTTTTAGGTAATCTTCTCTTGGTATAAGTTTTTTGTATATAGTTAAAATTTCTTGTATTGCACCCTTTCCGCTGTCACCCATAATTTCTTGGATTCCCTGTATATTCGATGTAAGCTGGCGGACTGTTTCTGTATCATATTTGTAGATGCTTTTATTTTCTTTAATTGTTGTCGTCAGATTTTGTAAAATATTTTGAATTGATTCATTTATTTCTGATCTTTTTTTAGATTCCCCATATCCGGCAAGTTTTTTATAATCCTCAAGTTTTAGACGCAGCTCTTTTATTAATTCTCTAGAGGTTTTATCTTTGGGGTTTACAAATGAGGTAATGTTTTTTACGACATCAATTGAGCTGTTATAAATGTCATCTATATCTCGTGTGATGATATAGCGAGGATTTTTTGCACTGTTTATCAGCTTTAATTTTTTACCGGCTAATAGTTCCTCTGCTATGAATGTTTCATAGACATCTTTTTTACCAAAGTTGTTAATATTTCCGATTGTGGCTTCCCAAACATCATCTGATAGAGTCTTTACGGCTGTTTGCATATCTTCATATCGTTGGTTTCTGCTTCTTTGCCCGAAGTTTGCATTCCAGGTACGTCTTATTTTGGTTTTCAAATTCTCAATGTCGTCTAGCCATTCTTTAACCGCTTTTCCCTCTACTATTTTCTCCCCGTTTCGCGTATTCAATAGAATCTTATCATCAATATCTTCAAATGTTTGGAACATTCCATAGATTTTTGTCTTTGCTTTTTCATATGATTTGTTTACTGTCCTTCTTCCTATTGAATCGTATACTTTTGTAATTCGGCGATGTATTTTCTTTGTGTATTTGTTTTTTGACATTAGTTTTTCAAATGAAATATCTTTCATTGCAACAAAATTATTTATACTCTTTGCTTTTGACATAAAGTTCGTTAATTTATTCAATGTAAATGTATAAAATTCTTCTAATTTTCCAACTTGCCCGTTTTGGCGTTGATTATATAGTTTGGTTTCAAGTTTTTGTGCCCATTTTTCAATTGTTTTATAAGCATTTTTAGGTAGTCCTCTCATTAAAAATAATATAACAGCTCCCACTCCAAGTGCTGATAGGGCAATTGTTTTGCCTAATTTATTTGTTTCTTTTTCTTCTTTTGCCTTCTCGGATAAAAAGCTGTCACTTGTTTGAGGCAGTTTTGTTGTCGCAAAATAATATCTCCCTTCTCTTGAATTAAATTCAGAAAAGGGGTGTTGATAATTATTTTTTTGTAATCCAACAGCTTGAGTCATAAAAATACATCTACCTGTTATTATAAACAATATATAAAATGTTTTTTTGCTAAGGATACAAAATATTGTTAATTTATATTACTAAGAGTATTATTTATTTCTATAGCTGCTTCTTCTGATGAAATTTTGTTTGATAAAAGATTTTTTATATGAGATAGCTGTTCTTGATAATTTTTTCTATATTCAATATCATATAAAATCTTTTCAATTTCATATGTAATATTTGCTACAGATACGTTTTTTTGGATAATTTCAGGAACTATAATTTTTCCTGCGATTATATTTGGTAAAGATACCATATTTATACATCTTACGATTAAGTATATAAAGTAAAACAGCCAAGGTCCTCGATAGGCGATAATCATTGGTGTTTCATATATTGCAGCTTCCAGTGCAACGGTGCCTGATGCTAAAATAAGAGCATCTGAAACACTTAATAAAGCCTGATTGTCACCTTTTATTACTTTGTAATTTGTTTCTTTTAAATACTTATTAAAAATTTCATCAGAAAGATTTGGAGCATGGGAGATGACAAATTGAATATCGGAATGTTGTTTTTCCAGATTTTTTGCTGTCGTTAGAAAAATATTCATCAACTGTGCAAGCTCAAAAGTTCTGGAGCCGGGAAATATTGCAACAAGTTTTTTAGATTTATCCAAATTGTACTTTTCAAAAAAGACATCTCTGTCAGCTTTTGGCGGTAGCTGTGATACTAGTGGGTGACCGCAGTAATGAGTTTTTATGCCGTAATTTTCATACATTTCTTTTTCAAAAGGAAATATGCATAAAACTTCATCTATATTTTTTTTGATTGTATTAATTCTCCATTTACGACTCGCCCAAACTTGGGGGGGAATGTAATAGAAGGTTTTTATACCTGCTTTTTTCAAAAATTTTGAAACAGAAAGATTGAATGCTCCGTAATCTGTTAGCAGCACAAGATCAGGTCGATATTGTTTTGTGAGATAATCCACAACTTTTTTTCCCAGGGCAAAATGGTCAAGAATAATTTTTAAAGAAAGTCCTACAGCCCCCATTTTTTTGTGGTCTGCAAAAAGTTTTACTCCTGCTGCTTTTAGATTTTCTCCGCCTATTCCTTCTATTTCTATATCAGGATTTATTTCAAAAAGCTTTTTTGCGACATTTGAAGCATGGATATCTCCTGAATGTTCGCCTGTTATTATAAAGACTTTTTTCATGAGTTTACTGCCATTAATACTATATTATTCTCGTCTGCAAACTTTATTACTTCTTCTTGGTTTACAATTATAGTTTCATTTGCTTCTACTGCTAAAAGTGATGCTTTATACCGTTTCATTGTCTTTAGAGTTCTTAATCCGACGGCCGGTATGTCAAAACGTTTATCTTGTGCCGGTTTTGCAACTTTTACAACAACTGCGTCGTGTTTTGCAAGTTTTGCACCTCGTTTGATGCACATATCTGTGCCTTCGATTGCTTCAACTGCCATAATCATTTTATCTTTTATGACAACAGATTGTCCTACATCTATTTTGCCCATTTCTTTTGCAAGCCAAAATCCGTAGTTTACATCTTGCAGTTGTTCTTCTGTAGGTTTATTTTTCCCGAGGACTCCTGCAGGTATCATAAGGTTTTTTATGAATATTGTCTGATCCAATACTGTAATTCCGAGTTTTTCAAATTCGCTGACTATTAGCAGCATAACTCCGTCATCATTTAATCTTTTTATATTTTTAAGCAATTCTATAGCTCTTGCATCAAATTTATGAAGCTGTAAAAGTACTCTTTTATGTACTTTGCCTAAAAATGTAGCTTGTTTTATTTCTTCTGTTTTTAATATCTTTTCTATTTTATTAATTTCACCAGGGTGACATTCGTATACTTTTGAACAGTATTTTTTTAGCTTTGAACGATTATCACTAGCTAGTGATATACAAATTACTTCAAATCCGTTCTCTTTAGCATATTGAGCCATTTTAACCGGTAATATGCCGTCTCCTGCTATTAATCCTTGTTTGTTTTCTAACATTAATGACACTTTATCGTTCCTCTTTTCATTGTTATTTTATCACAATTATTTTTTTAATGAATTAATTGCCTCAACTTCTTGGGGAGTGAGTAAGGAGGCTCCACCTAAAAGTTTTGTTTGTAGTACAACTTGTGCATAACTCTCTGCCAATTCTAAATTTAAATATGCCTCTTTTATTGTTTTTCCTGCTGAAATCATACCATGATTTGCCATAAGTATTACATTATAATTTTTAAAATATTTTGCTGTTTTATCTACCAAATCGTCAGAGCCAGGAAGTCCGTATTCCGCTAATGGAATTTCTCCAAAATAAAAAATGTTTTCTGGCATAATAGGCTCGTCCAGTGCTTTTTTGCAGGCTGCAAAAGTGCTTAAATACGGAGAGTGCATATGCAAAATATAATTTATATCCGATCTTTGTTTGTAATATTCAATATGGAGCATTTTTTCACTGGAGGGTTTTTTATTGCCTTTTACTAAATTGCCCATATAATCTATTAATACAAGTTCATCATTCTCTAAATATTGATTTGCCGAGCCTGAGGTGGTTATTAAAATTTTATCACCGTATCTTGCTGACATATTTCCTGAAATGCCCGGTGTTAAATTCTTTTGTCCGGCCATTTTACCATATTTTATTAATTCTTTTTTTATCTCCGTTAATTTCATTTTATATTTGCTCTTTATTTGGATCTTCTATATTTATGACTTCTGCATAAGTCCGTTTTATTGGCTTTTTAGGAGTGTCCTCGGGGAATACAACAGGTTCTACATATTTTTTCTTATCTTTTCCGAGTTTATCAGGGTGTCTTATTTCCATTCGATCATATTCTACAGATGAGCCTTTAGTATCCAGTGCCAGTGCAATTGTAAAATATGTCTGCTCCCTCATAAAGTCATATCCGAAACTTACTTTAAAATCGTCAGGTCCTAATGCAATTATAAATGCACTTTCTTGAATATCTTTTTGGTTGGGGGAATCCCCTGAAAGATTTATAGATGTAGCATATGCAAGAGTCAGATATTTATTTACTCTTAGGGCTTCTCTTATTGATACGTTTGATTTTCCATAGCGGTATGCATCAAATCTGGGGACAGGACTGTCATCAGAGTAAGCTGATTGAAAATAAGCGATATCCTGCATCCAATATTTGTATTGGGTATGAATATATGGACCTACTCTACCTACAAATTGGGTGTCTCCTGTACCATACATTGCTGCACTGCCTTGCATTGCTAAGCCTGCATCAAAATGAATTCTTTTATCTCTGTTGTGATATGAATACAATGACTGCATTAGTTGTGCCATATATTTAAATCGCATTGTACCCAGTTCTGATGATTTTATTTTAGAATCAAATTTATTAACATTTCCGTCTTGTACGTAGCCAGCACTTACTCTGTGGCTGAAATTAAGCGGTCTGCCTTCTCCCATAAAATTACGAAGAGTAGTTTTGTCTGAGTATACTAATTCAGCCATGTATTTAGCCATACGCTGTCCCATCCACCAATCGTTCATGTATGAGTTTACGCCGTATTGCATATATAATTTGTCATCTAAATATTGGCGACCTCGCATTACAAATATATCATTTGCACTTCCGTACATCATATCAGTTCTGTTAGTACCGCTTGTGTATCTTATCGCTCCGCCTATACCAAAGTCATTTTTGTAATTCAAAAACGGTATCAGTTTTACTGTGGAGGCAAATGGTGTATCAAATGCAAATCCAGGCCCGAGAAACATACCAATTTGCGATCTTGAACCAAATTCAGGTATGTTTGTTTCTACGTAGCCATGGTTTTTGTTCGTGTGTGCCGTAAAACTCCTGAAGTTGAATAGTTTCGCATCTCCAAATTGTACAGTTCCATCTTTTACGGTTATTGTATCATGTTCTTCTTTTGCATCAATTTTTATATTTTTTGCAACTACCTTTATTTTGGTATGTCCTACCATATCATCAAAATGAGATTGGGCAGCTTCTGGAATTACCATTTTATCAAGTCTTACCCGCATAAAACTTGTTTGAAGTCTTAAAATATAAGGGTGTTCTGATTTTATTGCACCTTTTTCCAATACGACCAAATCATCTGAGGCATTGGCTGTTTTTGCATAAATGGTCATATTCATTTGGTCTGCTTTTAGATTGGTGACTAAGGCATTTTCTTCATTCATATTTATTTGAAGAAAATCCCCGTACATTTTATTGCCATTTTTGTCAATTTCTACGTTATCAAAGGCTTTTAGGATATTTGTTTCTGTATTATATGTAATTCTGTCGGCTGTTATTTTGACTCCTTGTGGAGGAAAATTTATACTCGGTCGTCCTAGAGCTTCGACTTCGCCAGAATCTTCAAGGTAATTTACAATATCACAGTCAAGAATAACATCTTTTTCTGCTTCGACTTGCTTGACTCCGCCTGATATTTTTTTGGTACCATCAGCATCTTCTTCTGATTCTGAGTCAATTACTGTATCAGTATCAGATTCTTGTTTATCTATTTGTGGCGAATCTTCAGTTTTATTTTTTTTGAAAAAGTTAAATTTTTTCTTATCTTTAGTTGTGGTTTTATTCTTTTTATCAGCTATATCGAGTAAATTTTGAAGATTTTCTTCTTGAAGGTCTTCAAGTGTTTTTTCTTCGTCAAATTCTGCTTCTAAATTTTTTAGGTATTCTTCCTGTAATCTCTTTTCTTCAAGCATTTCTTCATGAGCTTTAATTTTGTAGTGATTTGTTATTTTTATTCTAATTTGCTTGAAAAGAGGCATTCCTTTTAGATCTTTTGTTTGTGGACCGTATAATTCGGTTATTCCTGTATCAAATTTGTCATCTTGCGAGTTTACTTCAAATTTTCCAATAGGACTCTCGTAGAAAAATTGCTGAATATTTTCTAATTCCTGCTGTTCTTTTGTTCTTTCTACAGCAGGATCTTCATACATATCCATAAATGCATGAGCTGTATTTGGAAACATTAATGATATTAAAGTTATGATGACTAATTTTTTCAACCGATAATTCCTTTTTAGATAATTTTTAAATATAATTTAGCGGATTGTTTGGTTTGCCGTTAATTCTGACTTCAAAGTGGCAGTGAGGTCCTGTTGAATACCCTGTTGTTCCTTCTAATCCTATTACCTGACCTTTTGTAACTGTTTGTCCGTTACTTACTTTTATTGTGGACATATGAGCATATAATGTTGTCATTGGATGTCCGCTTACTACACCGTGGTCTATTATAACAACTTTTCCATAACCGCCGTACCAGCCGGAATAGATTACTTTACCCCCATTTGAGGCTCTTATACTGCCATAGTTCGGTCCGCCGATATCAACACCGGAGTGGAATGTTCGGCTGTTAAATATTGGGTGAGTTCTCCAGCCGAATGGCGAGGTTATACGACCTGCTATCGGTTTCATAAAGCCCGATGAGGATACTTTTACTGTCGAATTTTGGTAGCCTTTGCTTATCATTTTTTGCAGGTTTTCAGATTGCCTTTCCAGCTCTCGTTCCGCTTTTTGATAATAGGCTTTATCCGTTTTTAGTTTATTTATCATGCTCTGGTTTTGAGCTATTGCCTGTTTTATTGAACGTTGCTGGGAGTTCATGTCATCTATGGTTGATGCAAGAGCTTGTTTCTTTGCTTCTACATCCTTTTTCATTTTGGCAAGTCTTACTGATTTCTCTTTCAACTCAACCATTTTTTTGTAATCTCTTTGAATGATTATTCTTTCAAAGTATACGACATCTAAAAGGGCATTTAAATCTTTTGCTGATAATATCAGTTCAAACATACCCAAGCGTTGGGTTTTAAATACTTGTCTTATACGATTTTTCAGCTGGGCATCTGTGTTGTTGAAATCAGTTTGAGCTCTGGCTAATTCGGTTTCCATTTTAGCAAGTTGGTTTTGTATTGAATTATATTGAGCTTTGGTGCTTGCTAGAGTTGAATGCGTATTTTCCAATTTTTGCTGGTTTTTGTATAATTTATTTTTTTCCAATCCTTCTAAAAGTTGGATTCGTTTAATTTTTTCTCTTGTTTGTTTTTTCTTTTGATCTAATGATGTCGCATAAGAATACTGGGGTGCTATAGTGCCCATGCAAACCAACACCGCTATTGTCGCTATAAATGTGTTTTTTAGTATTTTATTTAAATTCATTTAGTTACCTATTTGAATAAAAGAGGCAGCATCATTATTCCTACTGTCCAAGCGATAAATGTTACGGCAATTATGCCTATTATTAATTTTTGGTGTTTTCTGAAAAATTCCATCTTTTTCCCCTAAGTTCCTATCCACATTGTACTATAAAAAATATTTTGTGCAATTATGTAAAAATTAATTGCAAAAAATCCCTGTATCATTTAGTATAATCTGTATGAGTTTTAATTTTATTGATGAGATTACAGATAAAAAAACTTTTTTAAATCTTTCAGGGGCAAGTATTAATCCGCTGTTTGTCGAGAATAATCTTGACAATTTTATTAAAATGAGTCAGTTTTTACGCTCTGATAAATCCTTAATGCTTATTGATGGAGGGATAGGGGTTGGAAAAAGTGCTTTAGCTGATTATTTTTTTAATTTTTTAGCTGATAGTGTTGTATTACTAAAATACAACTGCTATGAAACAACAATTCTTGATGATATGCTATTAGCTTTTTTCGAAGTATTTAAAGAGCTTACTGCCGAGAATATTATTCAGCCTCCCAAAAACCGTTCGGAAAACTTTATACAAAAAATAAATTCTTATCTAAGTTCAATAGATTTGCCTATTGTTATTTTTGTAGATTCATTTGATGTGGTGCTTAGAGCTAATAAAGTTGAAATTTTAGAGTTTTTAAAACAGCTTGTAAAATCCGATAAAATTAAAATTGTATTAGCTGCAAGAGAATTTGATTTGAATGATTTTAATGAAATATGCGAGGTCGAATTATTAACTGTCGGAGCATTTGAAAAAAGTATTTTTGAAAAATATTTAAAATCTTTTGATATAAGAACAATCGGACCAGTATCTGATGAGTTATATAAATATACTAAAGGTTATTTTTTATATACAACGCTTGCTGTTAAAATTATTCAAATAAGAAGTTTAAGTTTATATGAATTTTTAGAAGGTTTTAGTAAAAGTTTTTTGTCTTTCAATGATTTTATATTTAGGGAGGCATTAGCTCTTATAGATCCTGTAAGCGGGCATCTTTTCAGATTTTTAACTGTCATAAGACACCCCGTAAGTATTGGGCTTTTGCGGGCATTAAACCTTTATGATGAGTATAAAATAAAGGTATTTGCTGATACTCTAATTCTTTCACAAGAGGGCAACCTTATTTATTTAAAAGATTACTATAAGGTAATAGCGGAAAATTCTATTCCGCAAAATGTTTCTGTTCGATTGCATAAAAGTTGTGTCGAATTATATGAAACTCAACTCCCGTTGAAGCCTATGGAAAGAGATTTACTTATTTCCAGAGCTACTATGCGTAGTGAAATTGAGTATCATAGCATGTTTTTGCCGAAAAAGCCTACTGTGAAACCAAAGGCAATTATTGAAAAAGGACTTCTTAAAACACCTCCTCATGAAATTGAGCCTGATAAAATTGAGGAAATCCCCAAAAAAGATTTGAGTAGTATTCGTTTTATTTTTGATAGTGATGAAGAAGAAAGTGATTTTTTAAATAAAATTGAAAATTCTATTGATGAATTCATTACATATACTGATGAGCAGTTGCAAGAAATCCAAAAAGAAAATAATTTATCACTTATAGAATTGGTTAATTTGGCGAAAAATGAAGAAAATAAATTCAACTTTAAAAGAGTTGTAATGATTTATCAGCGAATATTGATGATGAAAAATGATTCTGATTATCAGGTATTTCTGCCAAAAATTTATTCTAAATTGGCTGAGGCTTATGCAAAACTTTCTGATTGGTATAATGCTGTTAAGTATTATCAGGAAGCACTCGGAGTCTATTCAGCTTCTGGGGATTTTATAAGGTCTGCAGAAATTCAACTTGCAATCGCTAAAATTTATTATTTGACTTTCAAAAAAGATTTAGCTAAAAATGTTTTGACTGAAATTTTAGCCAAAGATAATTTGTCTGTTGATGTTTATATAAAAGCAAATATATTATCTTCCGAGTTTGCAGAAGAAAATTTGGAAAATGCCTATGATTTCTTAAAATCTGCACTAAATTATGCTCAGGATTGTGAAGATAACTCACTTATTGCAGAGCTTTATTATAAATTTGCTGTGCTAAGTGATGAGTTGGGTGAAACCAAACAAGCTGTTGTTTTTTATAAAAACTGTGTAGAAATTAATCCCAAATCAAATCCTTATATTTCTTCGGCTTATTCAAATCTTGCGGCTATATATGCTGAAAGTGGTATTAAGGATTCAGCTGTTAAGTTCTATGAGTTAAGTATTCAAATTGATGAAGAAAATAGAAATTATAACGGTATATATCTTTCGTCGATGAAACTTGCTGCATTAAATAAAAAGTTGAATCCTGAAAAGGCTTTGAAATATTATAATTATGCCTATGAAAATGCTTGCAGATTGAATGAAGTCTTTTATAAAGTATCTTCTATGCTGGCAATCGGTGATTTTTATTTAACTTATAAAAAAACAGAGAAGGCGTTAGAAAAATATTTAAAGGCTAAATCTTTTGCCGCTGGAAATTTGAGTGAAAACAATATCAAAAAAATCGATAAACGTATTGAAGATATTTTGAGACAATTGGGTGATGATAAATTTAATGAAATAAAAAGCAGGCTAAATAATGATTGATAAAAAATACTTTTCACAATACATAAATGCTTTTTTACACCAAAATTCAATGTTGAATTTAGTGTCTAAAAATGATGCAAAACTCCTATGGGAAAAACATATCTTTGATAGTTTATCAATAGAAAAAGTCTTTGAAAAATACGGTAGATGTAAACAACTTTTAGATATAGGTACAGGCGGAGGATTTCCTGCATTCCCTATAGCGATTGCCTATCCTGAAATAGAAGTTTTTGCCTTGGATAGCATAAGAAAAAAAATAAATGCAATAGAAAATTTAAAATCAGTTTTAAATGTAAAAAATCTATATACAATATGTGATAGAGCAGAAAATATTACTCAGCAGTTTGATATGGTAACCTCAAGAGCAGTTGCTCCGATTTCTGTTATCATCGGATATGCAGCTCCGCTATTAACTCATAATGGTCTGTTTGTGGCTTATAAGTCAAAAAAAGTTGAAGATGAAATTTCAGAAGCTAAGCAAAATTTAAAAAGATTAAAACTTACTGTTTGTGATATAATTGATTATGAGCTTCCGCTAAGCGAAAATCATACTCGAAATTTGGTCGTAATAAAAAAAGTTTTGTAGTTATATAATAGTTTTTAATATGTTTAATATATTTGCCCCCAAAAAAATAAATTTTCCATCAAAAGTTGAATTACAAAGTTATAACGGAATTAAATTTATGAAACGAATTCCTGTTAAAGATAATTTGGGTAAAGTTGTATATCTTCACACATTACCAAATGGAGAAAACTGCAATGCAGAAACTTTAGTTACAACGAAACGATTTTCTATTTTAAGTACGCATGAATACGATATACTAAAGCCTTTAAAAGTTTTGAACGGATATAACATTGAAGTGATCCCTAAAAAACAGAAGCAAGGTATAGGTGAAATTATGCGTCTTGCAAGTATTATAGAAATGAAAGAAAACGGACTTGATCAAATCAGGCTTAAATCCCTGCCAAAAGCATTGTTGTTTCATTTAAAATATAAATTTCACCCCCAGTTTCTTAGTGACGATTCAAATACAGCTAAAAAAATTTTGACAGAATTGTTATCATCAAACTTTTCTTCACAAAAGATGCATGGAAATATTGAAAAAATGCTGCTTTGTATAGAAAAGAACGGAATAAAAAGTGAAAATCATAATTTAAGCCAGGAAATTGCTAATTTAGTTCTTGATTATATAAAAATTAATTCAAATAATTGGGATAATGCTAAATTCCATACCCAAATTCCTTTGGTTTTGAAAAATGAAGATTTAAAAAAGTATGCCTCATTTTATAATAAGTTATTTAAAAAGCACGAAATAGATTATAAAATATAATAGCAAAAAGTATTCCTTAGTTATAAGTACAATGTATTTGGGTTAAATAGGTCGCAATACCAGCTAAAATTTTATTCAGGCACTTACACTAATTACTTTTCTAAATGAATATACCCGCTCTCCCTGCCTTGACAAAAAAAACATTGTAAAAGCAATATATCGGGCTTTTTGAAAAAAAAAAACTGATAAAAAAAACCACTCATTACTGAGTGGGTCGTTTTCTGCATCCTAATGGTCTCTTTTAGTGTTTATTATTTAGGAGTTTATATGTT
>CASGAK010000022.1 GCA_949299435.1 uncultured bacterium | reverse complement strand
GCTTATTATTATGCTTATCAAATCCCTTCATTGTCTTTAATTTTACTCGGTGGAGTCGGAGGACCTTTTCACAGTGCTACAGTTGCGATTTTTTCAAAACTTATTCCATCATTAAAAGAAAAGCCGTCTGATTTGGTAAATAAATTGTATTCGACTTTTATGACGGCAACAATTTTGTTTTTCTTACTGTTGTCTGTGTTGATATTCATATTTCCGAAAGAAATTATGGGACTGATAATTTCAAACGGATCTGCCGAAATGATAGGACTTGCGGCGGAGCATTTGAGAATAATGACACCTTTGCTTATAATCGGCGGGATTGTCGGAATTTATTATGGAATTTTGATTATTTATAAACAGTTTATGCTGCCGAATTTGTCGCCGATAATTATGAGTGTGGCGATAATTGCGATGTCGGTTGCCATGGCTCCTGATGATAAGAAAGGTTATGCACTGGCTTGGGCAACGACAATCGGTGCAATTTTACAGCTTGTAATACAGTATCCGAATATAAGAAAATTAGGTTATAAATTACGTCCGAATTTTGAGTTTACGAACAATCAGCATTTTAAAGAAATTTGCGAGTTGCTTTTTCCTGCCGTATTAAGCTCAACAGTCGGACAAATTCATATTTATGTTGATATGTTTTTCACATCTTCAATTTCAGAGGGTGCATGGACTGCAATAGGTTATGCGAATAGAGTTTTCCAATTCCCTGTCGGAATTTTGGTAACGGCATTTTTAGTGCCGCTTTTCCCGATTTTTGCAAGACTTGTGGCGGATAAAGATTATGAGGGGATTAGAAAATATTTCAATAAAGGTGTCGGGGTGCTTTTCTTTGCGGCAATTCCAATTATTATAGGAATTTTAGTTGTCGGATTGGACAGCATAAGACTTGTATTTGAACGCGGTGTGTTTGATGCGAATGCGACATTTATGGTGGCTGAAGCTCTTTGGTTCTTGTCTGCATCAATTTTGCCTTATGTATTCAGAGATTCAATTACAAGGGTGTATTACTCGTTTAATGACAGTAAAACACCTTTTATCGTCGCTTTTTCTTCAATTGTGCTGAAATTTTTCTTGAATATATTATTTATTACAAAATGGCAGATGGGAATTGGCGGAATTACTTTATCCACATCTCTTGTTACTCTTTTCAATGCGTTCGTGCTGGGATTTTTAATTAATAAAAAGATGAAAATGGATTATAAATCTCTGTTTAAAAACTTATTTAAAATGCTTGTTGCAGGTGTAATTACTTTTGGAATTTGTATGGCAGCAGCGTTTTTCTATGATAAATATTTTGTATTGCCAAAGTATGTATTTGAATTAGTAAAAATCGGATTTATATTTATACTTTGTATGGCGTTGTATGTGCCGTTGAATTTGCTTATGAAAATGGACTACGCTTCAGAACTTGCCCAAAGGCTGAAAGGAAAATTAAATGCTGGAAAATAGAGAAGAAATAAAAAAAGTTTTGGAAAACGGCGGGGTGATAGCTTATGTAACAGATACCGTCTGGGGACTTGGTTGTCTTCCAAAATGTGAAAAAGCTGTCAAAAAGATTTACGAAATTAAAAAACGAGAAGCACAAAAGCCACTGATTTTGATGTCAAATGAGGCTTATCATCTTCTTGCATACGTTAAACAACCGCTTTCAAAAACCGCATCAATGCTTATTAAAAAATATTTCCCCGGAGCTTTGACTCTTGTGGTTGAAAAAAGTGAAGAAACTCCTGATTTTGTAACGTCTGGCATGAATACGGTCGGGATAAGAGTGCCTGATAATGAAGTTTTTAAAGAAATTTGTGAAATTACTCCCGGGCATGTCCTTGCGACTACAAGTGCAAATTTATCACATCAGCCAAGTGCGAAAACTTACGAGCAGGCACTTGAAAATATGAAGGATTTAGCTGATTTGGTAATTCCTGATTACGGATACTTTGCAAAAGGTTTAGAATCAACTGTCGCAGGAATTTTTGATGATGAAATAAAAATCTTTCGCCAAGGTGCCGTTAATTTGGATTTTTAAGCTGCAAAACTTGATTAACTTTTTTAATGATATAGAGAAATATCCGGCTACTTGATTAAGATAACAGTACAAATTCTTGACTGCTTCTTTTCAGCACGTACAATATTCTTGTATATAACCGAAGGGAGTATAGAAAATGTTGGATCGTATACAACTTACACACGAAGTAGAAGAAATGTGCTG
>CASGAK010000021.1 GCA_949299435.1 uncultured bacterium | reverse complement strand
TTAAAACAGCCTCCATTATTTTACATGAAACCAGAAACGATTTCAGGAAACATAAAAAACACAGCAAAATTACTCAAAATAAATTCTAAACAATTAATAACCTCAGCCTTAAAACAACCTCCGATATTCTGCTACAACCCTGAAACCATTGTAAATAACATCAAAAAAACGACCTCTCTCTTATCAATTTCACAAAAAGACTTTATCCAAGCTGCACTAAAACACCCTACGTTATTTTATTTAAAACCTGAAACTATAGCAGAAAATGTTACTAAGTCAGCAAAACTTATAAATCTTTCTACAAAAGAATACAACACTTTAGCACTTAAAAAACCGACCTTATTTTACCTAAAGCCCGAGACAATCGCTAAAAAAGCCAACCTTATACGATATTACAAGCAAATCCAAAATAAAAGCACCACCAAAACCGTAATATATTTAAACTCAGATCAAGTTTTATACGAAACTATTTTGAATTATTTGGTTAAAAAAGCTGACAAGCTGAGTGCAGCAATAAACAAAAACGAATTTATAGAATATCTTAAAAAAGCAGACAAAATTTACAACTTAGAAATACCGGCAAATGAAATAGCACAAGACTTTATAAAATTTACTAAAGAATTTTCAGCTAAAAATTTCGGGAAACAAATTTTTTCAATAAAAATAAAATAGCCGTTATTTTATGAATTACCCTTTATTTAAGGGGATAAAAACAAATTTTAAAAAATGGAGATATTATTAATATTTTATTTGATTTAAAAAACTTACCCGATATAATACCTCGTGGGTTCGTGTTGTGTGTGTGTGTGTGTGTGTTTGTTGAGGAAAGAATATCTTGTATCAAAATAGTTCTACATTAAATCCAATTAGTTCATTCAAATCCATAATTAAATTTTTTATTATTTAATTATGGATTTTAAAAAATTAATAAATTCCAATATTAAAAACTTGAGATTGAAACATAAATTAACTCAGGAGCAATTTGCTGAAAAGTTGGGTATGTCTTCACGTTCAATAAGCAAGATTGAATGTAACTATTGCATGCCTTCAGCTGAGAGCATAAACAAAATTTGCGAGGAGTTCGACATAACACCAGACGTGTTATGTCAGGTTGAAATTAAAAATGCTTCAAAAGCGGACGTGATAAGACAGATTAACAACCGGCTAAACAGGCTCTCATTGCAGGAGCTAAAACAAGTTCTAAAAATTACCGATACATTTGCTAAATAAAAAAGAAAGCTCCCTAATTGACGCTTTCTTTTTTTGTAATACAATTAAATATATACATTTTTAGATTATGAGGATTAGGGAAATTGGATTTTACAACTTTAACTATTGAAGCATTAAAAATGCTCGCACAATTTGTCGGAAATTACGGAATAGCAATAATTGTATTGACTATAATTGTAAGAATGATTTTATGGCCGCTGAACGTATCTCAACAACGTTCTATGCGTATGATGCAGACTTTGCAGCCAAAATTAAAGGCTATACAGGACAGATACAAAAATGATCCGCAAAAAATGCAAATGAAAATGATGGAGTTCTACAAAGAACATAAATTTAATCCGATGGGAGGCTGCTTACCATTACTGGTACAAATGCCTGTATTCATTCTTTTATACTCAGCATTAATGAGTCCGCAGTTTATACAAATCGCAGGCAATTCAAAATTTCTGTTCATAAACCGCCTGGATACAACATTAAGAGCCTCAGCAGGAATTTCAAACGACGGCATTATGGGCACATCAAAGTATGATACTTTTATTTTGGGGAAAACTGCAACTGTATATTTGCCTAATGAAACACTTGAAAACGTAAAAGTTGATAAACCCAATAAGGCATTGGAAATTCAAGGAGATTTAACTCCTGGTGAGCCGATTGACTTCAAAGTAAGCCTCGACCAATTAGATTTAAAATTCAGCCAGCTAGAGCAGATACAAAAAGCTGAAATGACAATAACGGACGTAAATACAAAAGAAACTGAAAAAGTATCTTTTGAACGTAACGGCGGATTACTGACAGCATCAGTCCCCTCCAAAGCCGTAGAACATTCATTCCACTGGGACGTGCTCGCTTTAATTGCGTTATTCGGACTTACAATGTGGCTGTCTCAAAAATTAATGATGGCTCAGACAAAAACTCAAATGTCTGATGATCCGACTCAACAAGCAATCCAAAAATCAATGGGTACATTCATGCCTGTAATGATTATAGCAACATTTGTAATAATTCCAATTCCAGCAGGTGTACTTATTTATTTAATAGTATCAAATATTATCCAAGTATTACAAACTGTGATTGTGAATAAACAAATTGACGCAGAAGAAGCCGCAAAAAAAGTCCAAGCAACCGACGGCTCAAAAGTTATTGAAGCTGAATTGGTTGTAGAAAAAGAACCTAAAGTAAACGGCTCTTTATTTGATACAATTAAGAAAAAATTCAATAAAAATTAAGGATAAATAAAATGCTTGTGTCAGAATTTGATTATGAATTACCTGAAGAACTTATCGCACAACTACCTGCTGATAAGAGGGAAAATTCAAAAATGTTGGTGCTTGAAAAAGAATCAAAACAAATTTTTCACAAGCATTTTTATGACATTGTAGACTTAATAGACACAAACTCGATTTTAGTCCTAAATAACACAAAGGTCATGCCCGCACGTCTGTATGGGAAAAAAGAGGAAACCGGGGCTAAAATAGAAGTTTTTCTTCTAAAACAACTTGAAGGTAAAAAATGGGAAACCCTCATAAAACCATCAAAAAGAGTTAAGGAAGGTACAATAATAAAAATAAGCGATGAGCTTTCAGCTAAAGCCATAGAAAAAACAGAAGAAGACGGTGGCTGGATTGTTGAACTGATTTATGAAGGAAATATATTGGAAGTATTGCACCGAAATGGCAATATTCCACTCCCGCCTTATATTGAAAGAAAATTAGCAAATGAAGATATAAAAAAACTTGATTTTGAACGCTACCAGACAGTCTATGCAAAAGATGAGGGCTCTGTTGCAGCTCCTACGGCAGGATTACATTTTACAAAAGAGATTTTACAAAAGCTAAAAGATAAAGGGGTAGAAATAGCCTACGTAACGCTTAACGTCGGACTTGGGACTTTCAGACCTGTAAAATGCGAAAATATTTTAGAGCATAAAATGCATTCTGAAACTTTTGAAATATCAGAAGACACCGCAAGAAAAATTAATGAAGCAAAAGCAAAAGGGAAAAAACTTATAGCTGTTGGGACAACTACTGTCAGAACTTTAGAAACAGCTTATCAAAAATACGGCTGCATAAAAGCATGTCATGATCATTCGGAATTATTCATATACCCGCCCTATGAATTTAAAGTAATAGATGAATTGATAACAAATTTTCACCTGCCAAAATCAACACTTTTAATGCTTGTATCAGCACTTGCAGGTAAAGATTTTATTTTCAAAGCCTACAAAGAAGCGATTGAAAATAATTACAGATTTTTCTCATACGGTGACTGCATGTTTATCAGATAAGTTTAGCCGAAATCAAAATCATCAAGAGTAAACTTTCCTTCTTTCAACCATTGATAAATTCTGTCCATATACACTTCCTGATCTTTCACTGTAAATTTAGCGTATATATTTTGTAAAACCTTTACTTGCTCATACAGTTCAGCTTGATCCGCTTGTATTTTACCGCTCAGACCATCTTTTATGTATTTTAATGCTTTTACACCTTCAGGCTTTGACATACCGACCGATATGTCTGAGAGTATATTGAAAGTCATTTCATCATTAAAGTTAGGGATTGGCTCTGACTTATTCTTTTCTATATAACTTTCAATCAGTTTTTTTATTCGACCAAATCGTTCTCCAGCAATATCAGGCAATAAATGATCTTCTTCACCATAATATTTTAAAAATTTCTTTTGAATCCCATACGCTGATTTTTCAAATTCATTATTACAATATTTATGATACCTGCAAAACAGAGTATAAATAGAATCTACCTCTGCTCCCATGGTCGTCTCATAGCTGTAATTTTTAATAGCATCTAAATATTTTTTAACATCAAAATTAGTAATATCTGCATCTTCACTCATTTTTAGCCAAAAGTTTTTATCAAAAAATTTTCCAATATTATTTCTAAATTTAAAAAGACCAAATAAAAAAGTTTTTTCTGCCTTATCTACCCCGACAGATTTTACAACTTTTGCAAATTTATCAATATGATCAATTTCATGTCTGATTGCCGGAATAAGTTGTTTTATTGGGAGTTCTTTTTTATTACATACAGATAATGTTCCATCAAAAAAGTCTACAGTAAAATCCATATTGCCAATATAATTACCTTCTCTCACCAATTCCGGAGACTTATACCCTAAAGCTCTGAGAAATCTGTCTTTAATTTGCATAGCTTTTTCGACTTGCGTACCTTTTACATGCAAAAGCTCCTCTAAAAGCTCAGGTGAAAAAGTCGGATCCCTTGTAAAATTACAAATATCACCTTTCAAAGGTGCAGCCAGCTTTAATCCGCCAATTTTTAAACTTTTTAGACTCTGTGGTTTTGTGACTAAAACAGATTCTTTTCCGCAAGTCTTTAAAAAATTTGCAGTACGTTTTGCAAGATTTATTGTAAAATCTAATTTCCCCATTCATTTTCCCCTTGATATTTATATAAAGTATTTTTGCCTAGAAAAATTGCTATTTTATTTGTAATTTTGACATTTTTGTAAAAATCATTAATTCAAATAGAGGATAACAAACAGTGCAGCAGGTTATAAAATAGTTATGGAAATTGAAAGCTGGATTAGTTTTCAAAATATTTAAAGACAAAGGGCGGAAATTATGTTCTCGGAAATGATACAGGGATTATTAAATTCAGGCGGAAAAACTCAAGCAATGCAGCGATATGCACAATTGCAAAGTCGCGTTGCAAATTTCAGAAACCAAATTAACGGACCTGAAATTTCACAAACTCAAAACCCCATAGATACAATTTACCCAACGAACAGACCTACAGTACAGTCATTTGAAAATGTATTAAAATCTTCAACAACTGATTTTGGCTCATTACTTTTAGGACCACAATCCATGAATGTAAATGCTAACATTGTCAAAAATTCTAATCCTGTAAATACCCTAAATAACGCTTTGGAAGAATTGGAAACTATTCAAATTCAAAGTGATATGACACCAAAAGTTTCAGGAAGCAAAAGTCAGCTTTTGAGTATGATTTCCCAAATTTCACAAAGACACGGAGTCGATGAAAATTTAGTAAAAGCTGTAATAAAACAAGAATCGGGCTTTAACACCCGCGCAAAATCAAAAGCCGGAGCAATGGGACTTATGCAGTTAATGCCGGCTACAGCGAGTAGCTTAGGAGTAAAAGATCCTTTCAATCCCGTACAAAATGTCGAAGGCGGTGTAAAATATTTAAAATCTATGCTTGATAAATATAACGGAAATATAATTTTAGCACTTGCAGCCTATAACGCAGGTCCTGGTGCTGTTGATAAATATGACGGAGTACCTCCATATAAAGAAACACAAAATTATGTAAGAAATATTTTAGCAAATTATTTGGAATAAACCGCAAAAAATATTTTTAGCTGTTTTATATTTTCTATAGGAGATTTATTTCATGAAAATAGCAAACAATTTAATTAAGTATCACCAAAATTTTCAAGCATTAGAACACGACAATGATAATAAAAGTAAAGTAGAATATTCACAACCTCATTTTATAGAACGAGAAAAAGAAGCTGCAAAGCAAAAATTTAAAAGTAAATTACTGATAGAAGATGAGTTTGGAATAAGCAATGAATTACGTAAGCATGATATTATGATGAAAAAACTTGAAATAGAAGGTCAAAAAATCGTTAAACTCTTTCAAAAATTAAGTGCAAAAAAATAGATATTATATTAATTTTTTTGCACAAAATAATTTTTCTGTTACAATAACTTTATATTATAGAACAGGAAAGGTTATTAATGAGATTTTCATCATCTTTTAAAGTCGGGCTTTTAACACTTTTAGCATTGGTGCTTTTAGTTGGAATCGTTCTAAAAGTAAAGGGCAGAGCACTAACCTCAGCAAAGCGGATTGAAATTAATTTTAAAGATGTAAACGGCATGCGACCTGGCTCTGGAGTTCAAATGATGGGTTTAAAAGTTGGTCAAGTCGAAGAAATAACTCCTGTAATTGATAGTGAAAACAGCTATGTAAAAGTAAAATTTGTAATAACAGAGCCTAATATTGAAATACCCGTAGCTTCGGTATTCTCAATACAACAATCCGGTCTTATCGGAGAATTATTCTTGGAAATTACCCCCCCAAGAACCAGAACAATATATATACCAATGGAAAATAAAAATGTTCTGTATAAAGACGATGCTGTACAAATGAAACTTGATAATAAAGTATATGATGTCGGAGTAATAAAAAATATTGAAGTCGTATCAAAAGAAGTAATTCCATATAACATAAAAGACTCGATAAAAACTCCAAATGCATATAAGGTAGAATATATCGTAAATCTTCCCGGATTAATTTTACCTGAATTTTTAAAGGGCAAAGCAATTTCATATAAAGGGAAGAAAAAACTTTTTATTTCAACATTAGATGATGTGACGCTCCCATATCCGACTCAAAAATCACCATATACGGTAATTGAGCCTATGCGAATTTCCGATTTTATGGAATGGCAATATCGAGCAGCAGAATCATTAACTGAAACAAACCAAAAGGTAAATGAAATTCTATCAGATGAAGTAATTGCAGAATTAAAATCTTCAATCAAGAGTATAAATTCGTTAACAACACAAACCGCCTCTACGATGAGTAAAATAGATGCCTTAGTTGATTCATCACGTGAAGATTTGAATACGCTAATGTCTATGCTGGATCAAGCAACAAAAGATTTCAATACAATGTCAGTTAATATAAACAACATTATAGGGGATCCTGAATTTAAAACCACGATGCTCTCTACTGCAAATTCGTTGGACAAATTGGCTCAAAACATCAATAAAATTATCGGCAACGAAGCTGAAGCAGAGCAGATGGCATCTGATATAAGAGAAATTGTACAAAACGTTAACGAAATTAGCGGATACGTAAGCGGTATGACCCAAAATGAGCAGCTTAAAAATGATTTTACAAGTGCTGTTGCTAACGCAAATCAAGCAATGATAAATTTAAATATTGCATTATCCTCAGTCAACAAAATGACTCCGGAAAAGAAAACTGAGCTGCAAACAATTATTGATGATACCAAAGTTACAACTTGCAATCTACGTAAATTCTCCGAAAAATTAAACAAAAGATTTTTACTATGGAGATTGATGTTCTAGCAAATTATGAAAAATATCAAAACTAAAATTACAAAAATTCATTACGATAAAAACGCTACAGGCTTTTTATTCAGGCTTTTGGAGATTTGCTCTATATTTTACGGATTAGGCAGTTGGCTAAAAAATAAACTATATGATAACAATTTTTTTAAATCTGAAATAGTAGATGCTTTTGTAATATCTGTAGGAAATATAACAACAGGGGGAGTAGGTAAAACCCCGGTTGTGTCAGAAATTGCAAAATATTTAATTTCAAACGGTGAAAAAGTTGCAATAATTTCCCGCGGATATGGCGGAGCTTTATCAAACAAAAAAATTAATGTGATATCAGACGGCAAAGAAATTTTTTATAATGCACGACTTGCAGGAGATGAGCCTTATTGGCTTGCTCAAAATACAGAAGGAGCAATTGTAATTACATCTAAAAACAGGGTAAAAGCTGCAGAATTTGCAATAGAAAAATATAACGTAACAAAAATAATTCTTGATGACGGCTTTCAACATAGAAAACTATATCATAACATTGATATTGTATTAACAGACAGTGAAAAAATGTACGGCAACGAAAGACTTTTACCTGCAGGGCCACTTCGTGAGGGCAAAGAGGCTTTCTCTCGTATTGATAAAATGGTAATAGTGAGCAAAAATATTAACCACAGCAGAGCTGAAAAGTTGGCAAAAATCACTGCAAAAAAAATGAATATAGAAACTGCTGTCTGCTATACAGAACCTGATTATGTGTATAATATAAAAAATGGTGAAATTCTAAATGACGGTACTGAAATTAATGCTGTATGTGCAATAGGACAACCTGAACAGTTTTATAATTTTTTAAATAATTTTAGAATTAAGCAAAAAATAACTTTTGACGACCATCACAGATATACAGAAGAAGAATTGCCAACCGGTACAATAGTCACGACAGAAAAAGATGCCGTAAAAATGAAAGACTTTTCTCGAAATGATATTTATGCTCTAAAATTAAGAACCAAAATTGATGTGGAAAAATTATTAGCATAAATTATTCTACCAAGTATATCCGTTGGTTTTGGAATTTTCTTTTTGATTTCGCAAAATAGTTCTGGGAAACTTTCCACCTTTTTCTATAATTGAGCAAAATTCATCTGTTAAAAATATTTTAGGATTTGATGTAGAATAATTATTATGATTTGAATACACCATAAAAAACACATCATGTCCCCATTTATTAGGACCTTTTTCACCGTTGACATCAATCATCAAATGTGTTGTATAAAACATAAAAATTGTACCATCATTAGCTATATAAGGCTCTGAAACATATACAAAATAATCATAGTTACAATTACTATTAATAGATTTTCCACCATTAGCTAAAATCACATCTTTTTTTGCATAATTATCTTTAAAATCCTCAGGATATTTTTTCAGCTTTAAAAGGGATATCATACGTTCCTGTAAAAGTTCACAATCAGAAGTTTCCAATTTATAAGAAATAGTTCCATGCGGATAGAAAATGTAACACCTGCTAATACCCTCCTGCAAAGTTACAACATTAAGAGCATTTTGAATTAAAGAATACTGTTTTTTAAAAGCGACTTCAAAAGTTTTCATTTTATAATTCCCAACTAAAGCAGGTAAAGTCATCGCTGCAATTATTCCGATTATACCGAGAGTAATTAGTACCTCTGAGAGCGTAAAACCTTTTTTCATTGTATCTCCTTTAAAATATATTAAATAAAAATAAATTATACATGAATTTATTCTACTAGACATGAATAAAATGTCAAGATTTAATTTAAAATATATAATCTAACTATGATAACGATAAAATTATATGAACTTATATGGCAGCACAAAGTAAAGGGGTATCAGGTAGCAGAAGCGACTGATCTCAGTAAAGCCACAATTTCTAAACTTGTGCAGGGAGAAAATATAGACGTTAAACTAAGTACAATCAATAAGCTATGTAACTATTTCAAATGCGATATCAAGGATATTATTGAATATAAACCTGATTAGTAATAAAATATTCCTATGATTGACGAAATAGTAAAAAATTTAAAACAAGCAGATCAGCCAAAGAGTGATTTTGTAAAGCTGATGGATAATTTTAAAGATCCTTATCTTGTGCTTATATCATGCATTTTAAGCCTGCGTACCAATGATAAAACAACATACCCTGCGACATTAAGAATGCTTGAACTGGGAAAAACACCCGAAGAATTTGCCAAATGTGACGTAAAAAAACTGGAAAAAGCAATTTATCCAGTAGGATTTTACGCAAATAAAGCAAAACAAATTATCGAATTATCGAAAGAGCTTGTAGAAAAATACAACTCAAAAGTTCCTGCATCAATTGAAGAAATGACAAAATTCAAAGGTGTAGGCAGAAAAACCGCTAATTTGGTAATGAGTCAAGGATTTAACGAACCTGCAATCTGCGTCGATGTCCATGTTCACAGGATTTTCAACCGCTTAGGCTACATAAAAACAAAAACTCCCGAAGAAACAGAATTTGCCCTAAGAGAAAAACTCCCTCAAAAATACTGGATTGATATTAACACTTTACTCGTCACCCACGGACAAAATGTCTGCAAACCTATAAACCCTAAATGTGATATCTGTCCGATTAAAGACTTTTGTGCTAAAAATATTTAATCAATTGACACCTGTTTTTATTGTCAATATAATTAAAAAGGTATATAAAAAATGGGGGTATGATGACCGGACTTGTAATAATTGTAATGCTTATTTGGCTTGTTATAATCCAATACAAATTATCAGAATTAACAGATTCACTAAAAGAATTAAAAGATAACCTTTTAAAAGAGAATATTCATATCCCCATAAAAAGCAAAGACACAACAGAAGAAAAAGCAGGAGAAAAATCAGAAGAACAAAAGCCCAAAATCGAATCTATATCAGATATTCCTGATGAAGCGGTCCTTTCTTCAAATTCTGTACCTTTGCCGAAATATATAGAAAAAACTATAGAAAAAGAAGATAAATCAGACTCTTTTGAAAATATTTTCTTAGGCAATATTTTTAATAAAATCGGAGCATTCGCTATTTTGGTGGCTCTGATTATTCTTATAAAAATAGTATCACCCTACTTTGAGTTTACACCGCAGCTAAAAATAACCCTCAGCTACCTTGCAGGAGCAGCAATGATGTTTGGAGCTTTAAAACTGCATAATAAAGAAAATATGAAAAACTATTCCGAAGTTCTATTAGGTACAGGCTTTGGAGCAATGTTCATCTCCACATACTGTGCAAGCGGAATTTTTCACCTGTATAACATGCCTGTAATGTGTACAATTGCGACAATACTGCTTCTTCTTGCATTTTATCTGGCAGATAAATTAAAAACCATATCAATGATAGTAATATCATTACTTGCAGGCTATATGAATATAATTTGTCTAAGCTCACAATTTAATATATCAGAATCTTTCTTGTTCGGGTACTTGATATTTATAAATATATTATCCATAGTCTATACCTGCAAAAATCAAGAAAGAAATTTAATTAACTCAATAAATCTTCCTCTTACATCAATAGCGGCTTTAATATATTGCAGCAAAATTCCTTTGATTTTCCCGCTAATTTTATGGGCAATCTACGTAATATATGACTTTGCAATCTTTAAAGACAAAAAAAGCAATAATATACTAAACTTTATAAATTTAGCAGTTTTTTCACTTATTTTGATAAAAGTATTTAACAAAGAATATAATCTGGTAGCCTATTCAGAACTTGGAGTGGCCTTAATATATGCAATAATTGCCTACATAAAAAGATCAAAAATTGAAGATTTAAAAAACTATATACAACTAAGCCTAGCATCAGCATATTTATTCATATATTTTATCTGTGATAAATCACCTACAACAAAATGCTTCGCCTGGTCAATCGAGAGCGTAATACTTGCATTCTATGCCTATAAATATAAATTTAAATTTCTTGGCACATGGACAGTAGCTACATTTGGCTCTGCATTCTGCTCAATAGTCCCTATAGACGGAGTCCTAGCAATTAGAAATATCGGGAAATATACCCCGATATGGAATATAAGACTTTTAATGTTCACACCCATAATCACCTCATCAGCATTGTCTTATTATTTGTTGAAAAAATCAGCCAGTGAATCACTAATAAAAATTTCAGACTTTTTTAAATTTATCTCAATCACATCAATATATCTTTATATGGGACTTGAATTGAATAACCTGATTACTCTTTGGTATACAGGCGAAAATACCTCAGCTAAATTCCTAAACAAAATGACAAATATAATTTTAGCATTTGTATACACTATAAACTTAAAAAAACTAAGCAACTCAACAAATTCCAATCCAATAATATCAAAAATTGGAGGATTTTTCGGAATAATTTCAACAATAGCACTTTTATTTATCGGAATACACTACACTCCCCTAAAAGCATTTATACCACTGATTAATATAAGAACAGTCGCCTTTTTATCAGCAATCGCAACCTCAATTCTATATGCAAAATGGACTGAAAATAAAATTTATAAATATATAGCCATATTTTTAGGTTTTATCTTACTTCACTATGAAATGAACGACGTGATTACTAAATATGACATAATAGAAGGTCAATATTTAGTATCACTATGCTGGATTTTATATGCAGGGACAATCACAACTCTAGGAATTTTACAAAACAAAGACTTCTTTAAAAATTCAGGAATAGGTCTATGCATATTATCAATTGCAAAAATTCTGATATTTGATTTATCAAACATAGATATTCTGTACAAATTTATTGCAATAATAACTTTGGGTATTATCTTAATGATACTATCCTATATGTACAATAAAAAATATTCAAAATAATCTGTCTACGCACGCACTCTTATAGTAGAAAGCATTGTTAAAAACTTGCTTTTTAAAAACAGTTGTGCGATAATTCCAATAAGATAGTGTTGTAAATACAACACTAATCGAGGTTAATAGTAAATCACATAATAGGAGTCTAAGATGAGTGTTGAAAATCATCATGTCGTTGACACATCAAAATTAGATGAAATTATCAGTACCTGTGGCGGTAAAAAATCTAATTTGATAGCAATGCTTCAAAAAGTTCAGGAAGTATACCGATATCTGCCTGAAGATGCAATGATTTATATCGGAACAAAAGTAGAAGGACTATCACCTGCAACGGTATTTGGAGTAGCTACTTTTTATGCACAATTTTCATTACAGCCGAAAGGTAAGTTTGAAATAAAAGTATGTGACGGAACAGCATGTCATGTAAGAGGCTCAATGCCAGTATTAAATGCAATCAGAGCAAAATTAAATATGCAAGAAGGGCAATTAACAAGTGAAAGCGGTCTTTTTTCATTAGAAACAGTAAGTTGTTTAGGTGCCTGCGGACTAGCACCTGTAGTCGTAATAAATGATAAAGTCTATCCGCAAATGACCTCCGATGCAATAACAATAGTTCTTGACACATTGATTAAGGAGGAAAACTAATGGAAAAGACTAAATTGAACATAGACATAAAAGAAGAACAAAAAAAAGCACAAGAAAATATAACCCGTCAAGGCCTAAGAGTATTAGTCTGTGCCGGAACAGGTTGTGTAGCAAACGGCTCATTGAAAGTTATTGAAAAATTCAAAGAATTAGGAGCCGATGTATCAGTTCTTACAGATTACGATAAAATGACAATCGTCCCAACAGGCTGCCACGGATTTTGCGAACAAGGTGTGTTGGTAGTAATCCCTGACAAGCACGTAACTTATGTTAAAGTAAAAGAAAAAGATGTAGAAGAAATTTACGAAAGCCACATAAAAAATAACAAACCAGTAGAACGACTGATGTATGTGGATCCTAAAACTCATCAGCATGTACAAGATGATGAACATATAAATTTTTACGCAAAACAAACAAGAACAGCACTTGCAAATTGCGGAAATATTAACGCAGAATGCATTGATGAAGCAATTGCTGTAAGAGGATATGAAGCATTATCAAACGTTTTGGAAGAAAACAATCCTGAAGCTGTAATAGAAACAATAGAAAAATCAGGACTTCGCGGCAGAGGCGGCGGCGGTTTTCCGACTGGCAGAAAATGGCGATTTACAGCAGCCAATCGCGGTGGAAAATCTTATGTCGTATGCAACGGAGATGAAGGTGATCCTGGAGCATTCATGGACAGATCCGTAATGGAAGGAGACCCGCACAAACTACTCGAAGGTATGGCAATAGCAGCTTTTGCAATTGGTGCTGATGAAGGATATATTTATGTTCGTGCAGAATATCCGCTTGCAATCAAGCGTCTAAGAAAGGCTATCGCTGATGCTGAAGCAAGAAACTTCTTAGGCAAAAATATTATGGGAAGTGATTTTTCATTTGAAATCCACATAAAAGAAGGTGCCGGAGCTTTTGTCTGTGGTGAAGAAACAGCCCTTATTGCCTCAATTGAAGGTGAACGCGGAATGCCAAGACCCAAACCACCATTTCCGGCTAATAAAGGGCTTTTTGGCAGACCGACTCTGATAAATAACGTAGAGACTTTAGCAAATGTACCTGTAATTATTTTAAAAGGTGCAGAATGGTTCTCTCAAATGGGTACAGAAACATCAAAAGGTACAAAAACCTTTGCCCTCACTGGTGAAGTAAATAATACAGGCTTAATTGAAGTACCGATGGGTACGACACTTCGTGAAATCGTCTTTGATATAGGCGGTGGAATGCGTGACGGTAAAAAATTCAAAGCCGTACAAATCGGAGGTCCATCAGGCGGCTGTTTAACAGAAGAACACCTTGATATTCCAATGGATTATGATAATTTGATAAAAGCAGGTGCTATGGTAGGCTCAGGCGGACTTGTTGTAATGAGTGATAAGACTTGTATCGTTGAAGTCGCAAGATTCTTTATGAATTTCACTCAAAACGAAAGCTGCGGTAAATGCGTCCCCTGTCGTGAAGGTACAAAAAATATGTTGAAAATTCTTGAAAAAATTGTCGCAGGCAAAGGCGAAATGAAAGACTTGGATACATTGGAAGAATTAGCACATGCGGTAAAAGACGGTTCTTTATGCGGACTTGGGAAAACTGCACCAAACCCTGTACTTTCAACTTTGAAATACTTTAGAGATGAATATATAGCTCACATCAAGGATAAAAAATGTCCAGCAGGTGTATGTACAGCAATGAAAAAAGTTGTAATAAATGAAGATCTATGTAAAGGCTGCACAAAATGTGCAAGAACCTGTCCTGTCGGAGCTATTTCAGGCACAGTAAAACAACCGCATCATATTGATCAAAGTAAATGTATCAAATGCGAAGCTTGTTTTACAAGTTGCCCATTTAGAGCAATCGTTTTAGAGTAATTCAAAAATAAATTAAAAGGAAAATAAATTATGACAGATAAAAAAACACTATTTATAGACGGTAAAGAAGTTGAATTTACAGATGAGCCTAATCTGCTTGAAGTTATACGCAAAGCAGGAATGAATGTTCCGACATTTTGTTACCGACCTGATCTTACGTCATTCGGTGCCTGCAGAATGTGCGTAGTTGAAATAGAAGGTCGCGGAATACAATCATCTTGTACAATGCCCCCTGAAGCAGGGTTAAAAATTCATCTTAATACTGAAAGGACTAGAAGAATAAGAAAAACAGTTCTTGAGCTTCTTTTGGCAAATCATGATAAAGAATGTCTGACTTGTGAAAAGTCCGGTAATTGTGAACTACAAAAGTATTCAGAAGAATACGGAATAAGAAAAATCAGATATCCTGAAAAATCTTTAGAAGAATACCTTCCCGTAGATGACAGCTCCCCGTCAATAGTAAGAGATCCTAATAAATGTATTCTATGCGGAGCCTGTGTAAGAGCTTGTACAGAATTTCAAGGACACTCAGTCTTAGGCTTTGCAAACCGAGGATCAAAAACAGTTGTCCAGCCAATGAACGGCAGACCTATGGGGCAAGTTGATTGTGTAAACTGCGGTCAATGTGCAGCAGTTTGCCCAACAGGAGCTTTGACTATTAAATCCGATGTAGAAAATGTATGGAATGAAATTACAAATCCTAATAAAAAAGTTGTTGTCCAAATGGCACCTGCAACTCGTGTTGCAATAGGTGAAATGTTCGGATTAAAACCAGGTGAAAATAGTATTAAACTAATGAATGCAGCTTTAAGAAAAATCGGTTTTGATCTAATTTTCGATACCAATTTTTCTGCTGATTTAACCATTATGGAAGAAGCAACAGAATTTTTGGAAAGACTGAAATCTGGTCAGAATCTTCCATTATTTACATCTTGCTGTCCTGCTTGGATAAAATACCTAGAAGATCAACACCCTGATATGCTGCATCATCTTTCAAGCTGTAAATCGCCTATGTCAATGCTTTCACCAGTGTTAAAAGAGTTAGTACCAAAACATTTTAATATTGAAAAAGAAAATCTGACAGTGGTAGCAATTATGCCTTGTACAGCTAAAAAATATGAATGCAAACGTCCGGAGCTTTCTAAAAACGGAAAACCTGATACCGATTATGTTCTTACAACGCAAGAGCTTGGTAGAATGATAAAAGAAGCAGGAATTAACTTTAATGCAATAGAAGGTGAAGATGCAGACAGTCCGTTTGGAGAATACACAGGAGCCGGCACCATTTTCGGAGCCTCCGGCGGAGTAGCTGAGGCTGCTGTAAGAACTGCATATGAATTTGCAACCGGAGAAATTCTGCAAGATGTAAATATTAAACAAATGCGTGGCACAACAAACAGATCGCGTGATATTGAACTTGACTTGAAAGGTACAAAACTTGTTGTACGAGTTGTATCAACATTGCGTGAAGCTGAAAAAGCAATACAAGAAATCAAATCAGGCAAAGCACCATTCCAAATGCTTGAAGTAATGGCTTGCCCAGGTGGTTGCATAAACGGCGGCGGACAACCACGCAGCTGCGATGATTCCAAAATTAAAGCTGAACGTGCAGAAGGCTTATATAAAGAAGATTCTGAATTAACAATCAGAAAATCTCATATGAATCCTTCTATTCAAAAACTTTATCAAGAATATTTGGAACACCCGAATTCTCATAAAGCACATGAAATCCTACATACGATCTACCAAGATCGATTTGCAGGCTCTTATAAAGATATTTAGTTTGTGAGGGGTAAATGTCAAAAATCATTATTACATTTCTAATATTTATTACTGCAACAACAGCTGCAGGGTATAGTGCTCAAACGACTTCAACAAAAGACCTAGCAAAACTTAAAATACTTGCAAAGCGTCTTTCAAAAGTAAATTTGGGTATTGAAAAGGGCAGTGAGAGAGAGATTTTATATGAAATGACCTTGCTTGGTGCTGTGAATTTCAAAACAGAATCTTTTGATCATTGCTCAAAAACAGATTTTATTAAACCTGTAGTAATTAACGGCAAAACATATACAAACAAAGATAAATGTGTGATTATAAGATTTAATTACAACAGTAAACAATATGAAGAAGGCAGCTGCATATAAAAATTAATATTGGGAATATTATATACAAAGTAAGTAATAGTAGCGAAAGGATCTTTATAAATATGAAAAAAATATATATAATCAGCTTAGCTGTGACTTTGTCTTTAATCGCAATAAATGTCAATGCAGCAACAACATCAAATACAAATGATGCTGTGAAAGTTAAAAATCT
>CASGAK010000020.1 GCA_949299435.1 uncultured bacterium | reverse complement strand
TTTTTTCTTTATACGTAACTCTTTTACTTTTTTACCAAATAATGTTTTTATATCGTCCATAAATTCTTTTCAATTCAAAGTATAACGAGTATCGAATTCTTAATTAACGATATAAAACATATTTTGTCAATTGACAAAGTATATAAAAATTGTATTATATGATGTAAAAAATAGTTTTTGCGTAAATTAAGGATACAAAATATGGAGTAGTACCATTGGGAATGATGGAGGCTGATCCTTTATCTTTTGAAAAATATTGTAACTTATCAAAACCCGGTAATTTAAACGGTTATGGCTGTGCCGCTTGGGTAATATATAATGAAAATATGGATTATTTATATTGTGATGATTTGTCTTGGAACGGTAAAAAACAGTGTAAATAATAATTCAAAAGCAGATTTTTATATTTAAGCATTCGTCTTTTATGTGTAGCTTTAATGTTTAATTTGTTAATGAAAAGATTTGATGAGTTGAATGTTTAAGGGATATATTGTGGAAGATTTCTTAATGCAAAAACTGTAGCAAAAAAATTATAAAAATAAAAAAGATAAATAAATACTTGAAATTTAAAATCCTTTATGAGAGAATAACAACTGTCAATTGTTTGATAGTTTAATTAAATTGTTATAATTAAATTAAGACAGTTTGATAAAATAAGCAGAGTTTACCATTAACTTTGCAAATGACAAAAGAATAAAACAAAGATTATATGGCAAGGTAGCTCAGTTGGTGAGAGCACACGGCTCATACCCGTGAGGTCGAGAGTTCGAATCTCTCCCTTGCTATTTTTTATTGCTTTTGATGAAAATAATGGTTTTTTAAATATGAAATTTTTATAGATTATAATCTTTCAAAGTTTTTTTTCTTATTTGCTTTTGTAATTTTAAAAGTTGCTCTAATTCATTTTTTGAAAGGGTTTCTTTTATCTTAGGTCCTCCAAATTGTTCATATTTAGCCATTATTTCGGGAGAAAATTTAAATCCTTGTACAGATAAGCTAAATACTTCTGCGACAAATTCATATCTGTCATACATCGGATTTAGGGTATTGATTTTAATAGCATTTTTGATGTAATTTTTTATGTTTTTATTTTTCATTTCTCCAAAGCAAAATAGTTTATCTTTTGCCCAGTATTTAACCGGTAATCCTCGATAATTCCCTTCTTTATAAGCTCTTTCAATGTCTTGGGTAAAAATTTTCAATTCTTGATCTGATAAAAAAGGTATATAATTATCTTTTTTAGAAATAAAATTAGCAATAAAACCAATGGTTTTATTAATTTTGTTGTGTAAGAAATGCCCTATTTCATGGAAAATAATTCTTGGATTTATACGATTTATTGATCTGGGATTAAGTAAAATATTTTCACCCTCGGTGATTGCTAATATATTACTCCAAGATGGGAGCATTTCTTCAGTAAAAAAAGTATTTTCAGGAAGATTATACCCCTTTTTCTTTAAAATTTTAAATATATTATCTACAAACTCATAACTTTGCAAAGTTGACAAAAGTTCGTTTTTATCACCACCGTATAGATTAACTATTCTGTTTTTTGTCGGAATAAAGTAAAAACCGGTGCTTGCTGTTTTGTTAACCTTTTGTTGCACAGTATTTAGAACATTTTTATAATTTTTGTATTCTTTTGCAGGCATTTTAGGTCCTACAAAATCGCTTATCACTTTAATTTTCTGTATAATATTCATTTAAAAAGGCTTTCAATAAATTTTACTGATAATATAAGTATAATCAAGAAAAGAATTTGCTCATATAAATTTTTATAGTAAAATTTTAAAAGGGAGTATAAATTATATGGAATTAACTTTCATAGATTTCTGTTCAGGTATAGGTGCAGGACGTTTAGGTTTGGAATTATTAGGGCTAAAATGTTTAGCACATAGTGAAATAAATATTGATTCCGAATATACATATAAAATTTTTTTTGGTGATGAAAATAATTTAGGGGATTTAACAAAAATCAATTATTTCAACATACCAGATAGTCATATATTAATAGCGGGTTTTCCTTGTCAGACATTTTCTATAGTTGGTAAAAGAGAAGGTTTTGAAGATGAAAGAGGTCAAATTATATATCATTTATCAAGGATATTAAAAGAAAAAAATATTCCATACTTTATTTTTGAAAATGTTAAAGGATTAGTTAATCATAATGGAGGAAAAACATTAAAAAGAATACTTGAAATACTTAATTTTGCAGGCTACGAAGTTTTTTATAAAGTACTTAATAGTATAGACTATGGTGTGCCTCAATTAAGAGAACGTATATATTTTGTAGGAATAAGAAAAGATTTATATGTAGAGCCGTATGTTTTTCCAAAAAAAGAAAAAGAAGTAGATATTAAAAATTTTTTACTTTCTAGTAATAAAAACAAACAGGATATTAATAATCCCACTTTTCAAAGATATTTAAACAACAAATATAATAAAGATAGAATAGATTTGAATAAAATTATTAAAAATGATTATACGATTATTGATACTCGACAGTCAGATTTAAGAGTATATGATAAAAAATGTCCTACATTGCGAACTGGTAGACATGGCATTTTGTATGTAAGAAATGGTGAATTATACAAATTATCAGGAGTAGAGGCCTTGTTATTACAAGGATTTCCTAAGGAATATGCTCAAAAATCTATAAATTTAAATAATAATAAATTGCTATCCCAAGCAGGGAATGCAATGACTGTAAATGTAATCAAAGCATTAGGATTAAATTTAATTAAGTATATTGAGGAAAATAACAATGAATTTAGTACAAAAAGGGTCGCAAACTGCTAAAAATGGTTTTAATAATGAAGAAATAATTTGTAAAAAGTTTAATAATTGGTCTAATGATTCAGAAGCTCAAAAATGGTTAACTATAATGGGGTATAAATTAAATGAAATTGAAAAAGTAAAAGCTGAAAGAATACATGGTTATAAAACAGACATAAATATACAAGTACAAATAAAATTAAAGTCAGCATTAGATACTGAAAATTTACAAGTTAAATTAGTATCTAATAAAAAAGGATTTAATCAAGTTGATAAGAGGTGGTTATCTCATTATAGAGATATGTGGAATATTCCGGAAGAGATTTTTATATTATTACAATATTATACAGGAGAACTTAAGCCTTATAAAAAAACTAGAGATAGTCGTCGTATGTTTTTAAATGAATTTGATACTGCAGAACAAAAATTATTGCTTAGTTGGTTTGAAAGAAATAAAACTTTAATACTTTCTGATATTATAAAAGGACGTGGTAAATTCAGTGCAGAATGGATATTAGTTGTACAGAAAATAAAAAATAATGCAAAATGGACACTGGTTAATATAAATGAAGCACTTCAGCATTATTCTACAGGTGGTGTAAAAATAAGTCCTAGAGGTTCTTTATATATTGGAAGAGTTACAGTGCAACGCAAAGGTGGGGATAATGGTAGAAATACTGCGAATATGTTGCAATTTAAGTTAGATCCTGCCCAGTTATTTGAATTATAAAATTTTATCCGATACTCAGCTATAGTTTGAAAAGTTAAAATCAGTTATAATAATTTTATTAAAAGCTATATAAGGATTAAAAATATGAGTGAATATAAAGATTATTTAGATGATGGAATTTACGATATAGAAAGAGGAAAATTTAATGAAGCTATCGAAAAGATTAATAAATCATTGGAATTAAAAAAAGATTGGGAAATACCATATTTTTACAGAGCTGTTGCAAACCAGGCTTTGGAAAATTTTGACGAAGCAATGCTTGACTATACAAAAGCAATTCAACTAAACAATAAAATGACTGACGCGTATTATAACCGTGCAAGAATAATTTTAAGCAGAAAGGATATCGAAAATCCCAATATAGAAAACGCTGTAAAAGACCTTGAAAAGGCATTAGAACTCGATAATAAATTTATTGATGCACTTTTTGCGATGGCAGCAGCTCATAAAAAACTTGGGAATTATCATAAAGCACTTGAATATCTTGAAAAATTACTTGAAATCGAGCCTGAAGCAATTCATGCAAGAGCTTTGAAAAAATTGATTTTGCAAAAATATATAGTTTAATAAAGCGGAATTGCAACCAATTGCTTTTGAAAAACACTTTCTGAAAAACTTGCCGGAAGATTTTCCCAATATCGATAAATCGTAATCCCGCTATTTTCAAGCTCTTTTACTAAAATATCGGCATCATTTTGAGTTTTTGCAAGATATGGATAGCAAAAAGGTACTTCATCTTTTTTCAAATTTATTTTTAAAGAATTTGAATTTTTCAATCGCTCATGCCAGTTGTAAAAATTGGATAATCTTTTTTGTTTTTCACTCTCAAAATCAATTTTATCTAAAAAGTTTGCTGTGCATTTTGAAATAATTTCTATATCAGAATCATTAATAAACATTTCATTTTTTATGATTTCGTTATAATCCAACTTTTTCATTTCATAATCAAAATCATCAATTCTAAAGTCAAAATCAAGTACTTTTGAAGAATATAAAATAGCTCCATTTCTTATTTCAGGAAAAAATTTTCTTACTGAATTAAAAGAAGCTATCCCTAAAGGTGTTGAATAAAAAGAATGTGCATTATCAACAATCAAATTTTTGTACTGCAAAGCTAACTTTTCTGCAATTTCAGAACAAATTCCCCAATAATTGGGGTATAAAATAAAATTGTCTTCCCTAAAATTACACACAGGCATGAAATTTTCATCAATATGGTAAAAATGAATTTTGCACTCTTCTTTTAAAAGAGAATGTCTGATACAAGAGCAAAGATAGTAAGGGATATGAATTTCACCGATTTCAAATGCCCTGATAATATATCTTAAACAATTTCTTGCCGAATTTAACTTAATTATTTTATATTCCATATTAATAATTCCAGATAAAATAATAAGACAAATATAATTTTCAAAAAACTTTTTCCATGTTAGAGTATTATTGAAATATTTGAACTAATAAAGGAGAGTGTAAAATGACTCAAGCATGTATTTGTAATTTAGGACTATCAAGCGATTTTTACGGATTTGATTTTTCTAAATACGAAAGTAACGTATCAAAATTTGTGGAAGAATTTTCAAAAAGAGCGAACCAAAAAGGACAATTCTTAAACTGGGTAAATCTTCCACAAGAACAAATTAAAAGAGTAGATGAAATCTATTCATTGGCAGAAAAATTGAAAGCACAAACAGGCTGCGAAAGACTTAGCGTAATGGGTATCGGCGGTTCTAAACACACAGTAGAACATATGTTGAGCATTAACGGCTTAAATGTTTGTCAAGATAAAATTGCGTTCTATTCAGATGTTGATTCTGCAAGTTTCGAAAGATTTTTATACAGAATGGGTAACAAAGTTACATCTTCTAACTATATGATTGCTTCAAAATCCGGTTCAACTTTTGAAACAAAAGACGGATTTTTAAGAATACAAGATATGTTGATTGATGAATACAAATCTCAAGGTCAATCACAAGAAGAAGCTGAAAAATCAGCAGCAAAACATTTCATAGCTGTTACCGATGCTAATAAAGAAAAAAGTGAATTGAGAAGAACTTCCAACGAAAACGGCTGGTTAGGTGATTTATACATTCACGACGATGTTGGCGGAAGATTTTCAGCATTTGATGATCACGCATTATTCACACTTGCTTATGCAGGCATGAAAAAAGAAGATATGGTAAAAATGCTTGAAGCTGCTCAAGAAGTATCAAAAATTTCCTTAACAGCTGATTTAGAATGCAATACAGCATTAAAAGAAGGTATTTTCTGGGCTGATGCTAAAATGAATGGCATCGAAGCTTCAGTTCACCAATATATGGGCTCAATCTTTGAAAATACAGTCTACTGGCATGCTCAAATGCAGAATGAATCTATAAAAGATACTCTTAAACAAGTTGCTAAAGTTCCTGATGCAATGCACCACAGTGCAGAAGCACACTTCAACCCTGCAAACAAACTTGTATTTGCACTTACAGTTCCAAATGATCACGGTGTATGCAGAGAAAATGCAGAAAGCTATATTGGAGCTCTTTGCAAATCTTATGAAGTATCAGGTGCATTCTTCAGCGAAAAAGTTGAAACTCAAGGTATGGGCTTAACTCCACAAGCAGCAGGTGCTATGACTCAATTAAGAGCTTATGCAACTGTATATCAAGAAATCGTTGAAAAAATTACTAAAGGAATCTCATTCCCAGAAGTTCTTGACAGCGTATTGCAACCGCACGTAGAATTCTATAAAAAGAATTTAAAAGGCGGAGTTGTAGTTCCGGGTAGAGTTTCAAAGTAATCTAATTTATTTTGAAAATTTATTTTTAAAGAAGTCTGATAAATTTTATCAGGCTTCTTTTTTCAAAAATATGTTATAATATAAATAGAGAATTTATTTTTTTGCAGTCGTTATTATAGCTTATATTTTGGAGTTGTAGAATATGATTGATTATGATAGTTTGTTAAAGAAAATTCCTAAGGTAAAAAAAATTCTTGATGATGGTACAAATACCAATCTTTATCACTATACAAAGCCTGAAAAACTTTTGAGTATCTTGGAGTCCGGTACTATAAGGTTTTCTAACGCACTATATCTTAATGACAAGGAAGAAGTAACATATTCATACAAACTCATCGTAAACCTTATTGATGAAATGCCAAAATTAAATTCGGAACTTTTTTCTAAAATAAAAGATTACTTCTACAAAAAATATAAGAATATAATTGACGGCAATGATAACTTTTTAAACAAGTATGAGTATTATACGATTTCGTTTTCGACTGATAGTGATAACTTAACTTTGTGGAATAACTATTCAAAAGGTCAGACCTATACGGGATATAACATCGGTTTTTGCAAAAAAGACTTGATTGAAGATATGGAAAAACAAGGGTTTCACTCAGTTTATGGAAATATTATCTACAATCGGGAATCTCAGATTACTATTTTAAAATTGATTTTTGAAAAATGGAATAGGCAATTTGAAAAATTGACATGCTCAAAACGTACTCAAAAAAATATTGAAAAACAGCAAGATGTACTTTTTGAACTCGTTGATATTTTAAGTATTATAAGTTTATTTTTCAAAAATCCTCATTTCAAAGATGAGAAAGAATATCGTATAATTTTTATAAGTAATTTTAGTCCAAGATCTTATAAGCAGACAAAAATATTTGAAAAAAACGGGCTTTTCATTCCTTATATTGAATACAAATTTTTAAAACGTACAGTCAGCTCAATAAACATTGGACCGACTTTAGATGAGAATATTTTCTACACAAGTACTTGCAGAATGCTATCAAATTTCGGATATGAAAAAAAGACTATTAACAGGTCAAAAATTCCTTTGAGATATTAGATTAAAAGCAGACTGTCAGAGAAAGTCTTGTGATAAGAAACGTGAGTACGATACTATTGAGTGGACTATTAGATAGTGAGCTACAGAGCAGCCTTGTGAGAGCAAGACTGGCAGGTGGGGAA
>CASGAK010000019.1 GCA_949299435.1 uncultured bacterium | reverse complement strand
AGAGTAAGCAGTATAGATGATTATTCACAGTCAATTATGTCTAAATGCAATGATTTATCCGGGTTGAGTGACATAATGGCAGATACTTACCAACTTTCTATATGGCGGATTATGAGCAGTTTGGAAAAAATGAATCTTAAAAATAAGCCTAAATCATTCAAAACACTTAAGGAATGTGCATTACAAATAATTTCCGAGAATTTAGGAAAAGGTGGTAAGACATATAAAACGCAAACAACCGGAGAAGCTCAAAACGATTATATGGCACTTGCGATGTATGCAGCAGAGTCAAAAAATCCTGAGCTGGTTGAGTTAGTCAATAAAGCACTTGATGAAGGCTTTGAAATTGCGGTTGCTGCAAAAAAGAATTTCATATTAAAATAATATAAAAATATTGTTGAATACCTTGATTTGTACTATAATTTACACATAGTCAGAAAAGAGAGGTAATTTATGATAGACAAAACAGCGATTATACACCCGACAGCACAGATAGCAGAAGATGCGATTATCGGACCTTATGTCGTAATTGGCGAGAATGTAAAAATCGGAAGTGGTACAAGGGTAATTTCAAATGCTCATATAGAATTTGCTGAAATAGGTGAAAGATGTACGATTTCTCCGTTTGCAACAATAGGTTCAGAACCTCAGGATTTGGGCTACAAAGGCGAGCCTACAAAGGTTGTAATCGGTAATGATACTATCATAAAAGAAAATGTGACAATCCATAGAGGTGCAGCCTGTGGAGATTTTACAACAAGGATAGGTAATAAATGTTTGCTGATGGTAGGCTCTCATGTAGCTCATAACTGCGTATTGGCAGATGAAGTTATTTTAGCAAACTTGGTAACACTTGCAGGACATATCCATGTAGGCTTTGGAGCTTTCATAGGCGGAATGAGCGTGTTCCACCAAAATATAAGAATTGGTGAAATGGCTATAGTAAGCGGTTTTTCAGCATCTCGTCAAGATATCTTACCTTATTCAAAAGGCGAGGGACGTCCGCCTGTACCACGTGGATTAAATGTTGTTGCAATGAAACGTCGCGGTGTGCCTTTGGATATCAGAACTAATACACATGAGGCTTTTAAACTGCTTATTTCTGATGAATATAATACAACACAAGCTATAGAAAAAATTAAAGCAGAAATTCCGATGAATAAATATATCGAAAATATGATTGAGTTTATAAAGACTTCAAAACGCGGGGTGCTTTTAAAATCTCATAAAAGCGGTTATCAATCATTAGAAAACGAAGAATAAAAATTAAAAAAGCGGGATAAATTGATTCCGCTTTTTTAGGCAGAGAGATATTAAAAATTTAAATAGAGGAAATAAATATGGAAAATCCAATTTGGGAAAAATATGCAAAAGTATTGGTAGATTATTCCACTAATGTGCAAAAAGGTGACCTTGTACAAATACGCGGGGCAAGTATATATACAAAAGATCTTGTGAAAGCTGTATATAAAAGAGTATTAGAACGTGGAGGTTATCCGATTGTGCGGACTTCAATCGAGGATTTGTCCGATACTTTTATAAAGTATGCAACAGATGAGCAATTAGACTATATAGATCCTATTACCAAATTGGAATATGAAACAGTAGATAAATTTATTTCAATCGGCGGCCCTATGAATACGAAAAATATGGCAAAAGCTGATATGAAAAAACTTGCAAGAAGATCAGCAGCGACAAAGCCTTTGTCAGAAAAACTTTTGACAAGGTCTGCAAACGGCGAGGCAAGCTGGGTAATCGCAGATGTACCTACTCATGCATTGGCTCAAGAAGCTAAAATGTCTTTTGATGAATATTCAGATTTTCTATTTAAAGCCTGCTACCTTGACTTAGATGATCCTGTTGCAAAACTGAAAGAGATGGATTCTAAACAAACAGCTTGGGCAAATTATTTGAATAATGTAAAAAAACTCAGAATTACAGGGGACAAAACCGATATTACTTTTGGTGTCGAGGGCAGAAAATGGATTAGCTGTTCAGGACTTAATAACTACCCTGACGGTGAAGTCTTTACTTCTCCTGTAGAAGATAATGTAAATGGTGAAATTTATTTTGATTTTCCGCAAATTTTCAGAGGCAATGAAGCACATGGCGTGCATCTATGGATAGAAAACGGAAAAATCATAAAAGCCGAGGCACAAAGCGGTCAAGATTTTTTAAATGCAATGCTTGATATGGACGAGGGCTCCCGCGGAATCGGTGAAATTGCAATCGGAACAAATGATGAAATTCAAGAGGTTACAGGAAATATTCTATTTGATGAAAAAATAGGCGGCTCAATCCACATGGCTGTCGGTGCCTCTTATCCGGAAACAGGTGGAAAAAATATTTCAGGTTTGCACTGGGATATGATTAAGGGAATGAAAAACGGCGGTAAAATTTATGCTGATGACGTTCTTATTTATGAGAACGGAAAATTTATAATCTAAAAAAGGATTTTTAAAACTTTTTTCATTCCAAAAGCCAAGATTGATAATAACATGGCGGGTGTACGCACCAATAACCTTCAGATAATATATCTTCATTTTTTAGAGGAATTATTTTTTTATAATTTGTCGCACTTTTAGCTCTATTGTTATTTACATCGGCTATTGTGAACATAAATCTGTCTTTTCCGAAACGATTCGGCTGTTTAAATCCGTTCGTATCAACGAAAAAGATATTTTCGTTTTCATGAAATGTACACCAACTTCTGCCCGATATGTCAATAAAACAGTATTCTCTGCCTTGTCCCGGTACTCCTGTGCCTTCTTTTGCGATTCCATCAGATGAATTTCCTGTAGCACAACCTCCCCCACATACTTTATCTCCTTCAATCCAGCATTCTTCAATAACTCCTTTTTGATTGCATTCATGAAGAACTTTTAATTTTGTTTTTAATAAACCAAATTCTTCGTTTGTAGCATTAATGTCACTTTTTTGTGTTCGGGATAATTGCTGATTATATATAGCCTCTGCGAATATCTGTGATATTTCCGAGTAGGCTTTTTTATATGCAGTTTTGAATTGCCGTTCTTGGTAGTTTTTGATTAGTATTGGGATTGTAATTGCAGCGACTAGTCCGATTATTCCGATAGTTATAAGAACCTCTGCCATTGTAAAACCTTTTTTCATAATTACTATATATCCTATAATTCTAAATAATATACTTTATGTCTATTAAGTGTATTCTAGTATATCGATTTAATTTTGTCAATAAGTTAGAATTAACAAATGGACGAAAATGACTTATTGAAATTAGGGTATAAAATAAAATATGAACGCAGCAAAAGAAAGCTGTCGCAGCTTGATTTGTCAATAAAGACTGGATTAACAACCAGATCTTTATCAAGACTGGAATGCGGGGTAATTGATCCTAAATATTCAACATTGGTTAAAATAGCAAATGCTTTTGATATTGATATAAGCGAATTATTAAAATTTCAGTTATAACAAAAAGTTCGGTCAGATTTTTTTTAACCGAACCTTTTGTTATTTTGATTAATAAACACTATACAAGACCTAAAACTTTTTTGTACCAAGAAAATGTTTCCAACTCAAGACCATTGAAAGTTGTTTTTAAGCATTGATTTTTTAGATACATTTCAAACTCATCATTAAATTTGGATCTTACCTTCTTGGTTTTCACTCTCATTTTTTCTGCAGTTTCCATGTGATCCTTCTCCTTTGCTAATATCATATACCCCTAAATTTATTGTAATATTATAAACTATTTAAATTATTTTTTCTACACTCTTGAGAATTACTCCTAAAGATTTTATCTGAAAGATTAAATGATATAAGT
>CASGAK010000018.1 GCA_949299435.1 uncultured bacterium | reverse complement strand
TGGAATTCATATACACAAAAATTGTCATACCATTCGCAAATTCAAGCACATAATGGTATTTATTTAAAAGATTCAAATTGTGTGCATCTACAGATCCATCAGCCTTATGATAGACTGGATAACCAGCTTCTCCAATTGTTTTGTAGCCTGAAGTGTTTAAATCATTCAAATATGGTATAAAATACTTCTCAGTTAATGCTATTATCATTGTCTTTGCTGTTCCACTACCACTACCACCTGCTGCTCCATATACATTTGAGAAATCCCAATATTGCGGATCGCCATGTTCTGCTATCGCAAAATTGAGCATTTGCGAAATCGTTGTTTGGGCGACTTTCAACCTATCACAAATAATTCGTTTATTATAATTAGCAATCAAAGCAGGCAATGTCATCGCTGCGACTATTCCGATTATGCCTAAGGTAATCAGCACTTCCGCCAGTGTAAATGCACATTTTTTCTTATTTTGTGCAGGGCGAAATATATATTCTTCTTTTGGTATATCATAACTACTGCTTAAAAAAGGTTTCAATATTTCTTTTATTGTGAATGCTTTTTGCTTACCAACCGCTTCGCTACTTAATGTTATATTTTGTTCTTTTATTCTTTTATCAGTTTTTGTTAAGTTTAAATCTTCACCTCTAAGCGGGTATTTTTGCGGTGCCCCCCCCCCCCGTAAATCCTCTCACAGCTTGCATTTTCAGCTCCTTTCGTTTTTTATCGATTTTCATCGTTTACCTATTTATTATAACAACTTTTTTCATAGTGTGCAAGGGTTGTCCAAATTATGCAATAATTCAGCGTGATTAAATGTTGCAACCTATCTTTGCTTTACAAATTTACCACTTCAAAAAAATTCCGCTACGGTTACCCGTCACGGAATTTTTTATTAACTAATTGAATATCTGAAACACCATAAAATTACCTTGTGGCATCTAACTCTTTTCGAATTTCATCTACAGTTACATAGTGAATAGGAGAGTCTTCATTTTTTTTCAGATACACGTCTTTAATTCCTGATTGAACGATGAAACGCTTACAGAGTATACAGATAAAATCGTGCCCCCAAATATACATAGTCGCACCCTTACATCTGTCTTGACCTGCTTGAATTATTGCGTTCTGCTCTGCATGAATTGATCTGCAAGTTTCATATCGAGTACCCGATGGTATATTATTTTTTATTCGATAGCACTCCCCGCGTTCTGCACAAGATTCTACCTTTGAAGGAGTCCCATTGTAGCCGGTCGCTTTTATTTTTTTATCCTCTCCGACTATTACAGCTCCCACTTGTGCCCTTATACAGTTTGATCTGGAAGCACAAGTCTTTGCTAAGTCTAAAAAATATTCGTTCCAAGATTTTATTTCCATACAGCCTGCCTTAATTTATTCACAGTATTAATTTTAATATAAAATTAAAATCTTGCAAAGAATTATTTGTTTGAATTCAATCCGATTTCTATACCTTGTATTATATTTCTCAGTTGAATCAGTGAATCTCTATCACTCAAAGCATTATAAGCAAGCTGCATGAATTCAATTTTATTCAAATCATTACGCAAGGATTCAATATCATCAACAAGCTCTTTGTAGCCCTTTTCAACCTCAACTCTTTCTTTTGACATATTATCCTCTATTTTACCATCAGGATAGTATGTTTTTATATGGGACAATTCACCGTTTGCATCTTTGAAAACTATTGTAAAAGGTTTATTTATATTTTTGGCTAATTTAAGCATACTATCATCTGAGTTTTGGACATTTATCAGCTCTTTTAAGTCATACTCAGAGGTACCCTTCTTTTTCTTTACAAATTTAGTTAAATCAATTACTCTAGCATCTGCTCTAACTTCCAAAACAGGGCGATCATCAGTTCCTGTAGAACATAGAGAGTATTCTTTATCCCAATAGAAATCAAAAAGACTTTTTAAGTCCTCTTCCAAATAAAAACTTATTTTTGCCAAAGTTTCTACTGAAGGAAAATTTACACCTCGTTCCAATCGGGTTAACTGTCGTGGGGCTATATCGAGTTTTTCAGCCAATTTTTCCTGAGTAAACCC